>JBDTXV010000425.1:0-2827 GCA_040006015.1 Caldimonas sp. | reverse complement strand
TGATGGCGGCCGGAGTCGATCTGGCGCATCCGCCGTTCGAGATCGTAGATGTCGATCGATTCGGCCAGATACCGGGCGTCGCGGTCCTGCGGTTCGGCCGGGGACATCGCGAACAGGCCCTTCAGGGCCTTCAAGAGGGAAGTCATCGCAAGCAATCGAATGGAGAGGCCGCCATCTTAAGGGAAAACCCTAATACCTCGTCACGATCACGGCCGGCCGAGCGTGGACTAGGAACGAATCGGCCGCACTAGAGAGACCTCGATTCGATACGAGCCGCAGGAAGCATTAACGGCTCGCGGCTGTCGAGGGCGCTGCGGCCGAACCCGGAGGCGCCGAGACGCCGGTCGGCGTCGCGACCGACGCGGCCGATGACGCAGAGGCCCCGCCCGGCGCCCCTGCCGCTGCGACCGGCGTGGCCGGGCCGGCGACGCGCCAGATCGTGTTGCCGACGTCGTCGGCGACCAGCAGCGCGCCGTGCTTGTCGATCGCGACGCCGACCGGGCGGCCCCAAGCATCGCCGTCCGGGCTCAGGAAACCGGTCAGCACGTCGATCGGCGCGCCGCTCGGCTTGTCGCCGTTGAACGGCACGAAGATCACGCGGTAGCCGCTGCGCGGCTTGCGGTTCCACGAGCCGTGCTGGCCGACGAAGACGCCGCCTGCGAACGGCGCCGGCAGCGTCGCGCCGGTCGACGCGACGAGGCCGAGCGATGCGGTATGCGGCCCGAGCGCGTAGTCCGGCGCGATCGCGTGCGCGACGAGATCCGGACGTTGCGGCTGCACTCGCTCGTCGACGTGCGCACCGTAATAGCTGTAGGGCCAGCCGTAGAACGCGCCGTCGCGCACCGAGGTCAGATAGTCCGGCACGAGGTCGCTGCCGAGCTCGTCGCGTTCGTTGGCGACGGTCCACAGCGTTGCGGCGCTGCCCGCGCCGCTGATCCAGGCCATCCCGTTCGGGTTGCGAATGCCGCTTGCGAAGATGCGATGGCTGCCGCTCTTCGGATCGACCTCCCAGATCGCGGCGCGGCCTTCCTCGGCCGCGATGCCGTGCTCCGCGACGTTGCTGTTCGATCCGACCGTGACGTAGAGGCGCGAGCCGTCGGGCGACGCGATCACGTTCTTGGTCCAGTGGTGGTTCAGCGGCCCGCCCGGCAGATCGACGACCTTCGTCGGCGCCGCCGCGATGTGCGTCTCGCCCGGCACGTACGGAAAGCGCAGCAGCGCATCGGTCGCCGCGACATACAGGTCGTTGCCGACGAGCGTCATCCCGAACGGCGAATTGACGCCTTCGACGAGCGTGGTCCGTGTCTCGGCGACGCCGTTGCCGTCGGCATCGCGCAGCAGCGTGATCCGGTTCGCGCTCGGCGTCGACGCGCCGGCGTTGCGCATCACCAACTTCATGACCCAGCCCTTGATGCCCTTGCCGTCCTCCGGCTTCGGCGGCGCATTCGTTTCGGCGACCAGCACGTCGCCGTTGGGCAGCACGTAGATCCAGCGCGGATGGTCGAGACCGCGCGCGAACGCGGTGACCTTCAGCCCCGGTGCCGCGACCGGCGCGCCGTCCGCGGGCCAGCCCTTCGCCGGCGCGATGTGGACGGTCGGGATCAGCGACTTGTTCGGCGCCGGCAGTTGCGGATTCGGTCCGGTGCCCTCACTGACGGTCAGTCGGGCGGTCTCGCCGCAACCGGCGAGGGCGCCGACGGCAGCCAGCGCAATGGCATGGCGATGAAAACTTTGGAACATGGAAGATGGCCTCGATCGAGTCGTCTGCTTTTGGAGTCAGTGCTTTGGTCCTGCGCCGAAGACGGCTTGCCCGGCACCGATGAACGGGCGTCGGCAACGCGACGGCGTGACGAGTTCGATTCTCGAATGCGCTCGCGGTTCGCGCGTCGGTCTCGCACCCGGCGTCTTGTGGGACTCGTTCGCGATTGTGCCGATCGGTCGCCTCGCGCTCTCGAGTTGTGACGATCGATTCCCTCGCGCCGTTGGCCCGGAGCCACGAGCTTTCGGCTTGGTTGCGGAAGACGGCGGCGCAGAGCGGGCGATCCGCCACGCGCGAGGCGAACAGGCCGGCGAACGTTGCGCTTTTTTACGCCTGCGCTGCGGACCGCGCTGCAACACTCGGGCTTCGCCAGGAGTCCTCATGCGCCAGCCTTCCGCGGCCGCCCCCGGTCGTCCGCTTCGTCTTTATCTGCTCGGTCTCGTACTGATCTTCGCGGGCGCCTGGGCGATGGGCGAATTCGGCTCGATGCTGCCGATGGCTCTCGCATCGTCGGCCGCTTTGATGCTGAGCGCACCGTTGCTGCGTCAGCTGATCCGGCGCGCCGCACGCCCGTCGCGCGACTCGCGGCGACGCTGACGCGCATCGACGGCGCGCGCATATCCCGCGCGCCGGGCACGCGCCGGGCTTCGTTCATTTACACGCTGTAGGACCGCGCTCACAGCGGCCGCATCGCTGGGATGACCGCTGCGCGCGGCCGGTGCCGCTTCAGCGCTCTGGGATTCGCGGCGATGCTTGATCGCTGACCCCACGGCTCATCGGCCGGTCGTCGCTGGCGGTTCCGGAGATCCGGCGCCGCACCCGTTCGGGAGGCCTTCATCACGGGCCGGAACTCCGATTCGTTCAACATTCAGGAGCAACGTTATGAATGACAACAAGCCGCTGGTGACAGGCCTCTTCCGCGATCGCGACAGTGCCGAGCGCGCCTACCAGTCGGTCTCGGAGCGCGGGTACACGCGCGACGACGTGAATCTGGCGATGTCCGACGACACCCGCAAGCGCCACTTCGGCGATACCGCCGGGCGCCAGACCGAGCTCGGCACGAAGGCC
>JBDTXV010000424.1:0-2827 GCA_040006015.1 Caldimonas sp. | reverse complement strand
CGAAGGGAGCGCTCCGTCCCGCTCGGCGGGACCGGCCGCAGGCCGAGGGTGCATCGATGAGCGAGGCCACGCTCGGAATCGCCGGCCGGCTCGGCGCCGGATTGCGCGCGCTGCTGCCGGCGGGGCGCCCGTTCGCGGGCCGCGCGTCCGCGGCCGACGCGATTCCGGTGCGCGAATGGATCAGCGTCGAGGGCGGACAGCCGGCGCGCCTGCTGAGCTTCGACCGTACGCTGGTCTGGGTCGTCGTCGCGATGCTCGGGCTCGGCCTCGTGATGGTCTACAGCGCGTCGATCGCGATGTCCGACAACCCGAAGTTCGCGCGCTATGCGCAGACCTATTTCCTGACCCGGCACATCGCGTCGATCGCGATCGCGTTCCTCGCCGCACTGGTCGCGGTGCAGGTGCCGATCGCGGCGTGGGAGAAGGCTTCGCCGTGGCTCTTCGCCGTCGCGCTGCTGTTGCTGGTGCTGGTGCTGATGCCGTTCGTCGGCAAGAGCATGAACGGCGCGCGGCGCTGGATTCCGATCGCGATCATGAGCTTCCAGCCGTCGGAGCTCGGCAAGCTCGCGATCGCGATGTATGCGGCCGGCTACATGGTGCGGCGCATGGACGTGAAGGAGAACTTCGTGCGCGCCGTGCTGCCGATGGCGATCTCGATCGCGGTCGTCGGCCTGTTGCTGCTCGCCGAGCCCGACATGGGCGCCTTCCTCGTCATCGCCACGATCGCGATGGGCATCCTCTTCCTCGGCGGCGTCAACGGCCGGATGTTCCTGCTCATCACCGCGATCCTGATCGGCGCCTTCGTGCTGATGATCACCTTCAGCGAATGGCGGCGCGAGCGGATCTTCGCGTACCTGAATCCGTGGGACGAGAAGTACACGCTCGGCAAGGCCTACCAGCTCTCGCATTCGCTGATCGCCTTCGGCCGCGGCGAGATCTTCGGCCAGGGCCTCGGCTCGAGCGTCGAGAAGCTGCATTACCTGCCCGAGGCGCACACCGACTTCCTGCTCGCGGTGATCGGCGAGGAGCTCGGCTTCGTCGGCGTCGCCTGCGTGATCGTTGCGTTCTTCTGGCTCGCGCGGCGCCTGTTCCACATCGGCCGCCAGGCGGTCGCGCTCGACCGCGTCTTCGCCGGCCTGTTCGCTCAAGGCATCGGCATCTGGATCGCCGGGCAGGCGTTCATCAACATGGGCGTCAACCTCGGCGTGCTGCCGACCAAGGGCCTGACGTTGCCGCTGATGAGCTACGGCGGCTCGGCGATCGTGATGAACCTCGTCGCGCTCGCGATCGTGCTGCGCGTCGATATCGAGAATAGGCAGTTGATGCGCGGAGGCCGCGCATGACGGATTCGTTCGATCCGGTCGCCGCGGTGCCCCGGCATCTCGTCGTCGTCGCGGCCGGCACCGGGGGCCACGTGATTCCGGGTCTTGCGGTCGCCGAGAAGATGCGAACGCGCGGCTGGAGCGTCAGCTGGCTCGGCACGACGCATGGGATCGAAAACCGGCTCGTGCCGCCGACCGGCATCGCGATGGACAGCGTCGAGTTCTCCGGCCTGCGCGGCAAAGGCATCGCGCACACGGTCGGCGGCGCGCTGATGCTCGTCGCCGCGCTCGTGCGCGCGATCGGCATCCTGCGCCGGCGCCATGCCGATGCGGTGCTCGCGATGGGCGGCTACCTGTCGTTTCCGGGCGGCGTCGCGGCCTGGCTGCTGCGCAAGCCGCTGCTCCTCGTCAATGCCGACGCGGCGCTGCTGCTCAGCAACCGCGCGTTGCTGCCGTTCGCGCAGCGGGTCATGTTCGGCTTCGACGGCGAGGCCGCGCGCTGGACCCGCGATGCGATCGTGACCGGCAATCCGGTCCGCAGCGAGATCGAGCGCCTGCCGGAACCGGCCGAGCGCTATGCCGGCCGCACCGGCGCGCTGCGTCTGCTGGTCGTCGGCGGCAGCCTCGGTGCGTCGGTGCTGAACGACTGCGTGCCGAAGGCGCTCGCGCTGCTCGATGCGGCGCGCCGCCCGCGCGTCACCCACCAGACCGGGCCGGCGCAGCAGGCCGTGGTCGAGGCGGCGTACGCGCGTCTCGGCGTCGAGGCCGAGGTGCTCGCATTCATCGACGACATGGCCGACCGCCTCGCCGGTTGCGACGTGATCGTCTGCCGCGCCGGCGCGGTGACGGTCAGCGAGCTCTGCGCCGCAGGCGTCGCGTCGGTGCTCGTGCCGCTGGTCGTCAGCACGACCTCGCATCAGCGCGACAACGCCGAATGGCTCGCCGGCCGTGGCGCCGGCGTGCACCTGCCGCAGACCGAGCTGACTCCGCAGAGCCTCGCCGATCTGCTCGCCGGGCTGCCGCGCGCAAAGCTGCTCGCGATGGCGACGCAGGCGCGCGCCCTCGCGAAGCCGAAGGCCGCCGCGAAGGTCGCCGACGAGATCGATCGTCTGGTGCCGGCATGAAGCACGCGGTCAAACACATTCACTTCGTCGGCATCGGTGGTGCCGGGATGAGCGGCATCGCCGAGATCCTGCACAACCTCGGCTACACCGTGTCGGGCTCGGACCAGCAGACGAGCGCGACGACGCGCCGGCTCGCGTCGCTCGGCATCCGCATCGCCGCCGGCCACGACGCCGCGAACATCGCCGGCGCCGAAGCGGTCGTCACGTCGACCGCGGTGCAGGGCGACAACCCCGAAGTGATCGCGGCGCGCGCGAAGCGCGTGCCGGTCGTGCCGCGCGCGGTGATGCTGGCCGAGCTGATGCGCCTGAAGCAGGGCATCGCGATCGCCGGCACGCACGGCAAGACAACGACGACGAGCCTCGTCACCAGCGTGCTCGCCG
>JBDTXV010000423.1:0-2833 GCA_040006015.1 Caldimonas sp. | reverse complement strand
TCTTCTTCGGCCTGATCCACGGCTTCGGCTTCGCCGGCGTGCTCGCCGAGCTGAATCTGCCGACCGCACGCTTCGCGTGGGCGCTGCTGCAATTCAATCTCGGCCTCGAGGTCGGCCAGCTGATGATCGTCGTCGGCGTGACCGCGCTGCTGTTCGCGTTGCGCAAGGCTCCGCGCTATCCGGCGTGGGTGATTCGCGGCGGTTCGGCCGCGGCGATCCTGGTCGGCACGCTCTGGCTGATCGAGCGCACCGCGAACGTCTCGCTGCTCGGCTGGTGACGCCCGGCACGGCGTTCCACTACAATTTGTACCGACGCCATCGATTCGACGCGATTGCCGGGTCATCGACAACGACGAAAAATCGACAAGGACGAGAAAGGCATGCCGGTTATGACACCGCGAACTACCGCCTTCCGCCGGAAGGTCTAGTCGGCCGCGCACATCGACCTCACGACATCGTTCTCATCTCGTTCAGAAGAAAAGCGCGGCTCGGCCCGCGCTTTTTTGTTGCCGGAGCATTCTCAAATGATCTCGATTCAACTGCCCGACGGTTCCCGGCGCGAATACGCCGGCCCGGTGACGGTCGCGCAAGTCGCCGCATCGATCGGCGCCGGGCTCGCGAAGGCGGCGCTGGCCGGCCGCATCGGTGAAGGCGACTCGGCGCGGATCGTCGACACCAGCCACCTGATCGACCACGACGAGCGTCTCGCGATCGTGACCGAGAAGGATCCGGCCGGGCTCGACGTGATCCGCCATTCGACCGCGCACCTGCTCGCGTACGCGGTCAAGGAGCTCTTTCCCGATGCCCAGGTGACGATCGGCCCGGTGATCGAGAACGGCTTCTATTACGACTTCGCCTACAAGCGCCCGTTCACGCCCGAGGACCTGGTCGCGATCGAAGCGAAGATGACCGAGCTTGCGCGCAAGGACGAGAAGGTCTCGCGCCGCGTAATGCCGCGCGACGAGGCGGTCGCGCATTTCAGGAGCATCGGCGAGGCCTACAAGGCCGAGATCATCGGCAGCATCCCGGCCGGCGAGGACGTCTCGCTGTACCGCGAAGGCGCGTTCGAGGACCTGTGTCGCGGGCCGCATGTGCCGTCGACCGGCCGGCTCAAGCATTTCAAGCTGATGAAGGTCGCCGGCGCCTACTGGCGCGGCGACCACCGCAACGAGATGCTGCAGCGGATCTACGGCACGGCCTGGGGGACGAAGGAGGAGCTGCAGCAGTACCTGCACATGCTCGAGGAGGCCGAGAAGCGCGATCACCGCAAGTTGGGCCGCGATCTCGATCTGTTCCATATCCAGGAAGAAGCGCCCGGGATGGTGTTCTGGCATCCGAAGGGCTGGGCGCTGTGGCAGGAGATCGAGCAGTACATGCGCGGCGTCTACCGTGCCAACGGCTATCAGGAGGTCAAGGGCCCACAGCTGCTCGACAAGAGCCTGTGGGAGAAGACCGGGCACTGGGACAACTATCGCGACAACATGTTCACGACCGAATCGGAGAAGCACGAGTACGCGCTGAAGCCGATGAACTGTCCCGGTCACGTGCTGATATTCAAGTCCGCGCTGCGCAGCTATCGCGAGCTGCCGCTGCGCTACGGCGAGTTCGGGCAATGCCATCGCAACGAGCCGAGCGGGGCGCTGCACGGGATCATGCGGATCCGCGGCTTCACGCAGGACGACGGCCACATCTTCTGCACCGAGGACCAGATCCTCGAGGAGTGCGTCGCGTACACCGCACAGCTGCAGCAGGTCTATACCGACTTCGGCTTCACCGAGATCATCTACAAGGTCGCGACGCGGCCGCCGAACCGGGTCGGCGCCGATGCGCTCTGGGACAAGGCCGAGCACGCGCTGATGGAGGCGATGCGGCGCTCCGGTTGCGAATTCGAGATCGCCCCGGGCGACGGCGCGTTCTACGGGCCGAAGATCGAATACACGCTGAAAGACGCGCTCGGTCGCCAGTGGCAGCTCGGCACGATGCAGGTCGACTTCAACACCGCGGAACGGCTCGGCGGCGAGTACGTCACCGAGACCAGCGGGCGTGCGCATCCGGTGATGCTGCACCGGGCGATTGTCGGCAGCTTCGAGCGCTTCATCGGGCTTTTGCTCGAACACCATGCCGGCGCGATGCCGGCATGGCTCGCGCCGCTGCAGGTGAGCGTGCTGACTATCACCGAGGGCCAGGGCGACTATGCCCGTGACGTGGTCAAAACGCTTCAAAAACAAGGACTTAGAGTCGGCCTCGATTTGCGCAACGAGAAAATAACCTATAAAATCCGCGAGCATTCGTTGCAGAAGGTTCCGTACCTCCTCGTCGTTGGCGACAAGGAGAAGGCGAACGGAACCGTCGCGGTGCGCGCCCGTGGCAACCACGATCTCGGGGTGATGTCGCTGGACGACTTCGCTTCGCGGCTCGCGGCTGACATCTCCCGGAAAGTGTGAAAGCACCTGCGCTTGGCGCTTTCGGGGGCGCGTTTTTCATTGTTTCGGAGCCTCGCGCCTGGGCCCCGTTGAAAGGTATCTGCCATCGCTACTTTCGCTGACCGTCGTACGCCCAATGCCGAGCGCAAACACCGCCTGAACCGCGAAATCCTGGCCCCCGAAGTCCGATTGAACGGCCCCGAGAACGAGCCTCTGGGTATCGTCAGCATCACGGACGCGTTGCGGCTCGCCGGCGAACAGGATGTCGATCTGGTCGAGATCGTCGCGCAGGCCGATCCGCCGGTCTGCCGGCTGATGGACTACGGAAAGTTCAAGTACCAGGAGCAGAAGAAGGCGGCCGAGGCGAAGGCCAAGCAGAAGGTCATCGAGATCAAGGAAGTGAAGTTCCG
>JBDTXV010000422.1:0-2838 GCA_040006015.1 Caldimonas sp. | reverse complement strand
GGTCGCGATGGAGGCAACGGCCAGGTCACGGTCAGCAACGGCGGTCGTTGGACGCTCAGCGACGGCGGCGGCGATTCGCGACCGGGCGACAGCAGCATCGGCATCAACATCGGCCGCGATGCGAACTCGTCGGGCAAGCTGACGATCACCGGCCCGGGATCGAGCGTCGAGATCACGTCGAGCTCGCTGAACCCGGCCGCCGGCGTCGCCGACAACTTCAACCCCTATGTATCGGTCGGCCGCTTCAGTGGCGCGAGCGGCGAGCTCGTCGTCGAGAACGGCGGCAAGCTGCTGATGCAAGGCAACGCGATCTCGACGGTCGCCAATTCGCGCGGCACGACGCTGCACATCGGCGGCGCCAGCGATACCGAGCTCGGCGGCATCGGGACGGCCCGCGTCTCGGGCCTCGGCTCCGAGATCAGGCTCGGCGGCAGCGACGCCTTCATCGCGGTGGGACAGGGCCTGGGTGCCATCGGCCAGTTGACGGTCAACGACCAGGCGATCGTCCGCTCGACCGGCATGAACGTCGGCCGCGCGGGCGGTGTCGGGACGCTGCTGCTCGACAACGGCACGCTCGAATTCACGGGCCAGTTCACCGGCTCGAACGTCAGCGGCGCCTTCTTGACGATCGGCAATCGCGGCGGCACCGGCGTCGCGAACATCGGCAACGGCAGCCACGTCAACCTGACCAATCTCGGATCGGCCGGCGCGACCCTCTATCTCGGCGGCACCGGGCCGAATCCGCTCGGCAACGGCACGATGACCCTTTCCGGCGCGTCGCAGATCAACCTGACGGCGGCCAGCGGCCTGGCGACCTTCGTCGTCGGCCACGACGGCACCGGCTTCGCGACCGTCAAGGAAGGCAGCTCGATCAACGTCGGCGACGGATCGACCTTCATCGGACGCCTGGCCGGCTCGACCGGCACCCTGGTGATGCAGAGCGGATCGTCGCTGAACTCGGGCTATGTAGGGGTCGGCCGGACCCCGGCCGGCGACGGCGGCACCGGCACGCTGATCCTCAGCAACAGCACGTTGACGGCGACGACCATCGAGATCGGCACGGCCGGCTTTCTCGGCGGCAACAACGGCGTCATCAACGGCAACGTGATCCTGCACGGCGTGCTGAGCCCGGGCGAATCGCCGGGACGGATCATCGTCAACGGCGGCTTGAGGACCGGCAGCGGTCATCTGATCCTGGATGTCGCATCGAACGGCGACAACGGCTTCGACATCGATCACCTGATCCTGACGAAAGGTTCGACGTTCAGCTTCACCGGACTCGAAGTCACATTCAACTTCCTGGCCGGCGCCGACCCGGGCGCGTTTGCCGCAGCCGGCGGACTGGACCTGGACAACTTCCTGCAATCGCTCGATCCGGCGACCGGGGCGATCACCGGGCTGTCGAGCGAGTTCACCGAAGGCGAGACCTGGAGCAGCCTGTTCGCGACAGCGACTTTCGATGCCGTATCGGACGCTCAGGTCCTGACCGACTTCGTCGTCTCCGCCAATGGCGACGTTTCGTTCAATGTCGCCGCCGTGCCGGAGCCCGAGACCTGGGCCCTGATGCTGTTCGGCCTGGGCGCGCTGGCCGGCCGCGCACGCCGTCGGGCTCGCGCAGCCGCACGCAACTGATCGAGGCCCGTCGCTGCGCCGCCCGCAATAGAAGAGCCTTCGCCAGGCGCGCGCTCAGCGCCGCTCGACGATCACCGGAACGATCTTCAATGCGTCGCGCATGTCTTCGGCGGCGCTGCGGGCTTCGTCGCGGCTCGGATAGGGCCCCGCCTGCAGGCGGTACAGCGCCTGGTCGCCGAAGACTGTCAGCAACGGCGTCAGGCCTCCGGCTTGCGCCGTAACGCTGCGCTGCAGCGAAGCGGCGCCATCGCGATGGCGGAATGCGCCGAGTTGCACCCAGAACCCACGGGCCGGCTTCGTATAGGCCCGTGCCGGAGGCGCATGGGCGATCGGCTTCGAATCGGAGGCCGGCACTGCCGGCGCGGGATTCGGCTCCGCGAACCCGGCGGACGCGACGACCAAGGCGACATCGGTCGTTGCGACGAGCGTGCCGGCTGTGCCGGCGGCCTTGGGCTCCGATTCGGCCGGCACGGTCGCCGACCCGGCCGCGCGATCGCGGCTCCAGGTGCCGGCGCGGATCTCGTCGAACGTGATCCGCTCGACCTCGACCGGCGCGACGCCGCGCAGCACGTCGAGCTTCGAGGCCGCCGTGAAACTCAGGTCGATGATCCGGCCCGGATGGAACGGCCCACGGTCATTGATCCGGACCACCACCTCACGGCCGTTCGACGGATTGCGCACCCGTGCATAGCTCGGGATCGGCAACGTCGGATGCGCCGCACTCATCGCATACATATCGTACACCTCGCCGCTCGCGGTGCGCCGACCATGGAACGGGCGCCCGTACCACGACGCGAGGCCGCGCTCGCTGAAAGGCCGGTCCTCGCCGATAGGCACGTAGTCGCGACCGAGCGCGCGATACGGCTTGTTCGGCCCGCCCGGCGGCACCGGCTCCAGGCGCGGCGCGGCATCGGCGACGCGATCCAGGTCTCTTGGTGGTTTCGGAGCGTCGCGGGATGCATCGGCCACCGGACCGGCGCCGCGACCCGGCAAAGGCATCCCGCTCTGCGGCGCCAGCGAGCCGCAACCGACGAGCGCCAGCGCCGCAGCGGCGCAGAGCCATCGGGACGAGGTGCTCGGCAGGGAGATCCGCATCGCCGCGGACCATACACGAAGCGGGTCGCCACGAGGCAGCCGACGCGCGCGCGCCGTGACGTCGGGCACGCGGCACGTTCCGCGCGCATGAAACGAAATGCAGCGGCGTCA
>JBDTXV010000421.1:0-2843 GCA_040006015.1 Caldimonas sp. | reverse complement strand
GCGAGCCCGGATCGCGGGCGCACGACTTGATCTCGAGCAGCTTCTGCTCGATCTCGGGCACCTCCTGCGCGAAGAGCTCGACCATGAAGCCCGGCGCGCTGCGCGACAGCAGGATCTGCGGCCCGCGCAAGGTCGGATCGATCTCGGCGATATAAGCGCGCACGCGATCGCCGGTGCGCAGGTTTTCCTTCGGGATCATCTCGCTGCGCCGCAGCCGCCCTTCGATGCGGCCCGACTCGACGATCACATCGCCCTTGTCGAGGCGCTTGACGGTGCCGACGAAGATCTTCTCGCCGCGCGACAGGAAGTCGGTCAACAGCTGCTCGCGCTCCGCATCGCGGATCTTCTGCAGGATCACCTGCTTCGCGGCCTGCGCGCCGATGCGGCCGATCGGAACCGAATCGACCTGCTCCTCGATGTAGTCGTCGACCTCGATGTCCGGAATCTGCTCGACCGCCTCGAAGTGCAGGATCTCCGAATCGGGCAACTGCAGCCCGGCCTCGTTCGGCACGACATGCCAACGGCGGAAGGTTTCGTAGTCGCCGCTCTCGCGGTCGATCGAGACCCGCATGTCGACCTCGCCGCCATGCAGCTTCTTCGACGCCGACGCGAGGGCGGCCTCGACCGCCGCGAACACGACTTCGAGGTCGACACTTTTCTCACGCGCGATGGCGTCCACAAAATCTAGCAAATCGCGGTTCATTGAATCCGACCTCCGTGCACCTCTTTACCTGCGAGCGTGGCGACCTGCCCGCCCGCTTCGCCCGTCGCGTCCGACTGCGGAGCGAAACGCCGCCCCTTGAAGTCGATCACCGGCACCAGCCGGGCCTCGCGCACTTCGTCGAGCGAGAAATCAAGAGCCTGCTGGTCCGGTTCGGCACCCCCCGCCTCGCCGAGCAGCAGGCACCATCCGCCCTCGCCCGGCTGCAGCTCGCCGCGGTACTTCTTGCGGCCCTTGAACGGCAGCTTCAGCGTCAGCTCGATCTGTTCGCCGACGAAGCGCTGATAGTCGGCGGCCTTTTTCAACGGCCGATCCAGACCCGGCGAGGAGACCTCGAGGCGCTCGTATGCGCAACCCTCGACCTCCAGCACGTGCTGCAGCTGGCGCGTGACCTTCTCGCAATCTTCGACCGTGATGAAGCGCGCCGCGACACCGACCGCCCCGACGTGGTCGATGTAGACGCGCAGCAGCCCGCCGGCGCTTTTTTCAGCGTCGACCAGCTCGTACCCGAGCCCCTTGACAGTCGTCTCGATGGCGCCTTGCCAACTCATTGCCGCGAAGCCAACCTCTTCAAAATCGTTGCCTGACCCTTTGCCTGACCCTGTATCTCAAATGGGGTGCCTGAAAAAACGATCAAGCAAAAAAAATGGGCCGGAAGACTCCGCCCATTCGAGCTTTTTTGGGAAAAGAGGGATTGTACTGCGAGTGCGAATCCCGGGCAAGAGACGGACCATCGCGAAGCCGAGCGCGCGGTGCCCATGCCAGAATCCGGCGCCACCATTCTCGACGGAGAAATCATGGGTTTTCTAGCCGGCAAGCGCTTCCTGATCACCGGCGTGCTGTCTAACCGGTCGATCGCCTACGGCGTGGCCCGGGCGTGCCGGCGCGAGGGCGCCGAGCTCGCGTTCAGCTATCAGGGCGAACGCTTCCGCGAGCGCGTCGGCGGGTTCGCGGCCGAGTTCGGATCGAACCTGGTGTTCGACCTCGACGTCGCCGAAGATGCTCAGATCGAACGCGTGTTCGGCCAGCTCGGCGACGCCTGGCCCGAGTTCGATGGCTTCGTCCATGCGATCGGCTTCGCGCCGCGCGAGTCGATCTCGGGCGACTTTCTCGAGGGCCTGTCGCGCGAGGCGTTCCGGATCGCCCACGACATCTCGAGCTACAGCTTTCCGGCGCTCGCGAAGGCCGCTGCACCGCGCCTGCGCGCCGGCTCCGCGCTGCTGACATTGAGCTATCTCGGCGCGCTGCGCAGCGTTCCGAACTACAACACGATGGGCCTTGCGAAAGCCTCGCTCGAGGCGAGCGTGCGCTACCTTGCGGCGAGCCTCGGCCCGCGCGGGGTGCGTGTCAACGGCATCTCGGCCGGCCCGATCAAGACCTTGGCCGCATCCGGCATCAAGGGCTTCGGCAAGATCCTCGAGGTGGTCGAGACCTATTCGCCGCTGCGCCGCAACGTGACGATCGACGACGTCGGCAACGTCGCCGCGTTCCTGCTCTCCGACCTCGCCGCCGGTGTCACGTCGGAGATCACGTACGTCGACGGCGGATTCAGTCAGGCGATGGCCGGCGCGGCGATCGAGTGACGCTCGTCGGCGCGAGCCGACCTCGTAGCCTCACTCCGCGCGCACGCAGTCGACGTAGTAGCGTCCGTCCTCGACGCCGACACCTTGCATCTCGGCAGTCGCGACGAGGCCGTGCACGTCGGTATCGAAGCCGGGAAACGCAGCGTTGAACGAGCGCGTGAAGCGCAGGTAGTCGACGATCTTGCGGTTGAAGCGCTCGCCCGGGATCAGCAGCGGAATCCCCGGCGGGTACGGCGTCAGCAGCGAGGTCGTGATCCGGCCTTCGAGCTTGTCGATCGGCACGCGCTCGGTCTTGCGGTGCGCGATGTACGCGAACGCGTCGCTCGGCTTCATCGCCGGATGCAGGTCCGACAGGTACATCTCGGTCGTCAGCCGCGCGATGTCGCCTTTCGCGTACATCTCGTGGATGCTCTGCGACAGGTCGCGCAGCCCCATCTTCTCGTAGCGCGGGTGCACGGCGCAGAACTCCGGCAGGATGCGCCAGAGCGGCTGGTTGCGGTCGTAGTCGTCCTTGAACTGCTGCAGCGCGGTCAGCAGCG
>JBDTXV010000420.1:0-2845 GCA_040006015.1 Caldimonas sp. | reverse complement strand
GACGCAGTTGACTAGGGAAACGACGCCGTCAGCAATGCGGAATCGATCAGTCGCAGCAGCGCTTCCGGGTCCGCGGGCTTGACCACGTGATGGTCGAAGCCGGCGGCCAGCGCACGATCGCAATTTTGTGCGTCGCCGTACCCGGTGAGCGCGATCATCACCGGCACGGGCTCTTGGCTCTCCTCGCGCATTCGCGCCGCGATCTGGTAGCCGTCCATGCCGGGCAGGCCGATGTCGCACAGTACGACTTGCGGCCGCACCTGCGCGAACACCTTCAGCGCGCTCGGCCCGTCGAGCGCAATCTCGACCTCGTGCCCTGAAACGCGCAACAGCATCGCGAGGATCTCACCGGCGTCGGCGTTGTCGTCGATTATCAGGATGCGTGCTTGTGCTGATGCTGTCGCGGCACCCGCGCGCGTCGCGACCGCGCGTTCGACGACATGCTCCATGCGCGGCAAGGTGACGACGAACTCGCTGCCCTGGCCGAGCCCACCGCTGCGCGCATCGACTGAGCCGCCATGAAGCTCCACCATACTGCGCACCACCGTCAAGCCGATGCCCAGGCCGCCCTCGGTGCTGCTCAGCGAGCGGTCATTCTGGGTGAACAATTCGAAGATGTGCGGCAGCGCCTCGGCCAAAATTCCGATGCCGTTGTCGCTGACCCGAATCACCACAGCATCGCCGCGCCGTCGCACACTCAGCGCGATCGCGCCACCTTCCTGCGTGTACTTCGCCGCGTTGTGCAGCAAATTGCCGATGATCTGCGCCAGGCGCACCGGATCACCATCCACATAGAGCGGCGTGACTGGCATGTCGAGCGTGAGCTGCTGATGCCGTGCGTCGATCAGTTCGCGGCAGGTTTCCACCGCCTGATCGACGAACTCGGTGACCGCGGTCGGCTGCCGTTGCAAGATCACCTTGCCCTGGGTCACGCGCGAGACGTCGAGCAGGTCGTCGATCAGCCGCGCCATGTGCGCGACCTGACGCTGAATGACCTTACGAATCAGCGGCAGCATCGGCTCGGCGCTCTCCACCCGCTCCAGCAGCGCCGCGGCACTGCGAATCGGCGCCAGCGGGTTGCGCAGTTCATGCGCCAGCATTGCCAGGAATTCGTCCTGCCGCCGGTGCGCCAGCTCGGCCGCTTCTGTCGACTCTTCGGCCGCCAGAGTAGCGATAACCAGGTGTGCATTCGCCCGACGCAGCTCGCTGTTGCGGGCCTCGACCTCGCCTTGCGCCTCGTCCACGACGCGCTGCGCTTCCTCGCGCAGCCCGGCAGCGCCTTCGCGTACGCGCGCTGCGTCTTCGCGATCAGTTACCGCGCCTTCGCGTTCCTGCAGCGCCTGCTCACGCACGCGCGCCCCGTTCGAGCCGGCCTCTGCGGGCGGCAGCGGGCCTGGCTCGACGCGCGGGACGTTGGCGCGGCCCGCGTCGCCCGGCTTCACGATCGACTTGCCCTGGCACGTGGCGCGCGCGGCGCGCTCGCCGCCGGCCGCGGATGACCGGTCAGCAGCGCCTCCATCTCGGGCTTGGCCTCGCCGAGGACAATTCCTTCGTCGGTGATCTCGAACAAGCGCAACTCGTGGCTGTGGGCGCTGTTGCGCACCTTGACCACGGCCATCAGGCGCTTCAATTTGCCCTCCAGCTCGACATAGCGAAACACGAGGATCGCATCGGTGAGGAACGCCGCGCCATAGGGGCTGAAGCGCAAGTCGGTGTAGCGGTCTTCGAGCTCGGAGATCAGCAGCACGGTCGCGCCCCTGCCGGTCAGCACCGCGACCATGCGATGCAGCGACTCGCGAAAGTCCTCGCGGAAGGTCGGCGCGAGCGCCAGCTCGAAGCCCGCCAGCGAATCGATGACAACCCGCGTTGCACCGGTCGCCCTGATCTTTTCGCTCAGCGCGTGCAGCGTCTCGTCGATCGACAGATCGAGTGCGTGCGTATCGACAACGCCGACCTGGCCGCTCGCCATCAACTGGTCGAGCTGCGGGTTGCGTGAGCTGCCGGGGCTCTTTTCGAAAGCGGCGATTACGCCCTTCTCGCCGAGCCGGGCGCCTTCGGCGAGGAATGCCGTCGCCAGCATCGTCTTGCCCGAGCCCGATGGCCCGGCGACCAACAGCGAATAGCCCGCGGGCAGACCGCCGCCCATCATCCGGTCGAGCTCCGGCACCCCCGTCGAGACGATTGATTTGGCTGCGGGCGGCTTACCGGGGATGTCGCCGTTCGATGTCTTCGGGCCTCCCGTGATCGTGCGCGGGAAGACCAGGATGCCATCGTCGCTGATGCGAAACGTGTGCAGCCCCGCTATGGTGGCGTGGCCGCGCATTTTGGTCACCTGAATCTTGCGCACCATCGAGTTGCGATGAACGCTCTGCTCCAGCCACAGGATGCCGTCGGCCACCGTGAACACCGCGTTCGCTTCGCTCTCGAGGGACATGTATTCGCCGATCAGGAAAGTTGTGGCCTGCCAGCTCGTCAGGTGCATGCCGAGGCGCTGCACGAAATGCTGCAGGCCGAAGTCGCCGCTGTGCTGGTTCTGCGTCGCCAGCACCACCGAGCGAAACGAATCGACGAAGACGAGGCCGGGCTCGAAGCTCTCGACTTCTTCGACGATGCGCGCCAGCACGCGTTCGAAATCGCCGGTCACCAGGTCGTCGGCCAGGTTGATGAAGCGGATCGTGTCGTGGACCTTGGCGATGTCGAAGAAGCTGTACTGCTGCTGGTAGCGCAGCATCTTCAGCGGCGGCTCGCCGAGCACCGTGAAGAACAGCGCGCGCCGCTCGGGGTTGGCCAGCGCGAACATGATCTGGTGCGCGAGCGTCGTCTTGCCCGACCCCGGCGAGCCGGC
>JBDTXV010000419.1:0-2855 GCA_040006015.1 Caldimonas sp. | reverse complement strand
GCCGCAGCTTGTCGATCTGCGGCTGCATGCCGACGCCGCCGAACATCACCATGCTGGTGAGCTTCGTGTGCTTGCCGTAGGTGCGGACGCTTTCCTCGACCTGCGCGGCGAGCTCGCGCGTCGGTGTCAGGATCAGCGCGCGGATCGGCAGGCGTCCCTTGGCGTCGCGGACGGCGGGCTGTGCCATCAGCCGTTGCAGCAGCGGCAGCGTGAAGCCGGCGGTCTTGCCGGTGCCGGTCTGGGCGCCGCCCATCACGTCGCCGCCGGACAGCACGGCCGGTATCGCCTGGGCCTGGATCGGCGTCGGCACGGTGTAGCCCTGTTCGTGAACGGCGCGCAGCAAGGGCTCGGCGAGGCCGAGAGAATCAAAAGACATGGGATTCCAAAGAGAGATCGGCCTGTCGCTCGATGCTCGAGCGCCAGTCGGGAGGCAGATGGGGGAAGAAGTCGGAATCGACTGTGGCAGCAGTGACTGGAGCTGGGCTGCCGCAGCCTGCATTGTAAGACCGCGGCGCTCGCGGCGACTCGAGGTCGGAGGCTTGTCCGTGCGTTTGTGGGGTCACCCGCTCTCCATTGCGATCGACGCGCCGGCGCCGATTCGGAACTACCATCGAAACCGGACGCACTTCTTCGGGAGACGGCTTGAGCGAGATCCAGATCCGGCAGCGGCTGGGCGCGATCCTGGTCGCCGATGTCGCCGGCTATTCGCGGCTGATGAATTGCGACGAAGGCGGCACCGTGGCCGCGCTCGACAGCGCCCGCGCGGTGTTCAGAAGCTCGATCGATGCGCACCAGGGACGCGTGATCGACATGGCCGGCGATTCGGTGCTCGCGATCTTCGAGACCGCGAGCGGTGCGGTCGGCTCGGCGCTCGAGATCCAGCGCGAACTCGCGCAGCGCGCGAGCAGCCTCGCCGAAGACTGCCGGATGCAGTTCCGGATCGGCATCCATCTCGGCGACGTGTTCGAGAAGGCCGACGGCTCGATCTACGGCGACGGCGTCAACATCGCCGCGCGCCTAGAGAGCCTGGCCGAGCCGGGCGGCGTGACCGTCTCCGACGCGGTGCAGAGCGCGATCCGCAGGCGGATGGCGGCGACCTTCGACGATCTCGGCGAGCAGCGCGTGAAGAACATCGCTGAGCCGGTGCACGCCTATCGCGTCCGCGCCGCGGAGGCGCAAGGCGAGAAGCGCAATGTCGAGCCGGGCTCGGCGGCCTCGACGGCATCGGCCACATCGGCGGCATCGGCGCCAGCCGCCGCCGCGGTCACCGCCGGCTCGTCTCCGCAAGCGGCCGCGCCGCCGCTCGCGCGCGAGCGTGCCGACAAGCCGTCGATCGCGGTGCTGCCGTTCAACAACATGAGCGGAGATGCGGAGCAGGAGTTCTTCGCCGACGGCATCACCGAGGACATCATCACCGAGCTGTCGCGCTTTCGCGATCTGTTCGTCATTTCGCGCAACTCGTCGTTCAAGTACAAGGGCAAGGCGGTCGACGTGCAGAAGTTCGCGCGCGAGCTCGGCGTGCAGTACGTCGTCGAGGGCAGCGTGCGCAAGGTCGGCAAACGCGTTCGGATCACGGCGCAGCTGATCGACGCCGGGACCGGCGGACATGTCTGGGCCGAGCGCTACGACCGCGATCTCGAGGACATCTTCGCGATCCAGGACGAGGTCACGACGGCGATCGTCGCGACGCTGCCCGGGAGGGTCGAGGCCGCGGCGCGCGACCGCGCGCAGCGCACGACGACCGATAACATGGCGGCCTACGAATGCGTGCTGACCGGCAAGGTGCTGCACCACCGCAGCAACCGCGAAGACAACGCCGAGGCGCAGCGCCTGCTCGAGCGTGCGATCGACCTCGATGCGGGCTACGCGCACGCGCATGCCTGGAAGGCGTGCGTGCTCGGCCAGTCCTGGGTCTACGGCTGGTGCGCCGACCGCGATGCGACGCTGAACCTCGTCGTCGAGCAGCTGCGCGAAGCGCTCGCACTCGACGACAACGACAGCGACGTGCACCGCATCCTCGCGGCCGTGAACCTCGCGCAGGACCGCCACGCCCAGTCGGTCTATCACCAGCGCCGCGCGCTGAGCCTGAATCCGAACGACGACCTCGTCGTCGTGCAGGAGGGCGAGATCCTGACCTGGCTCGGCCGGCCCGAGGAAGGGATCGAATGGATCAGGAAGGCGATGCGCCTGAACCCGTATCACCCGGAGCGCTTCTGGAGCCATCTCGGCCGCGCCTATTTCGTCGCTCGCCGCTACGCCGAGGCGGTCGACGCGTTGAAATGCCTCACGCTGCCCGATGCCGGGCAGCACGCCTTGCTCGCCGCGTGCCAAGCCCGGCTCGGCGACGCCGCGGCCGCCGACGCGGAGCGCCGCGCGACGCTCGCGCAGATGCCGGCGTTCGCGATCGACGAGCACCTGGCGACCTTGCACTACAAGCACGCCGAGGACCGCGAGCACCATCGCCGGGCATTGGTCGAGGCCGGCTTCCCGTCCTGACGTCACGTCCCGGCTTTCTGCCGGGCTTGCGACCCGACTTCCGGCCCCGATCGACGAAGCGGCGACAATAGCCGGTTGACCTGCGCGAGCGCCTCCGCAGGCTCCCACTCCTTTTCACGGCAATACCAATGGCTCAGTACGTCTTACAGAAACAATTGCGCGCCTGCGGCGCTCCGCTTTCACTTCGTTCAATCGGGCCACGATAAATCATGGCGCAATATGTTTTAGCGAAACAACTGCCCGCCTTTGGCGGTCTCCGTTCACTTCGTTCACGGAGGGCCATGTAGCCATGGCGCAATATGTTTTCACGATGAACCGCGTGGGCAAGATCGTCCCGCCCAAGCGTCAGATCCTCAAGA
>JBDTXV010000418.1:0-2859 GCA_040006015.1 Caldimonas sp. | reverse complement strand
ACTGGTTCGCCTTGCCGTCGCCGCTGTGCTGCGTGACGATCACGCCGGGCACGAACTCGAGCACTTCGGCAGGCCGCAACGTCGGCCGGCTTTCGATCAGCTTCGACGTGACGATGCCCTGACTCGCCGCGTCGGAGCTGCCGACCGAATTGATGTAGTTGCCCTGGACCTGCACGCCCGGAAGCTGCTGCGGCGCCGCTTGCGCGACCGCCGTGTCGGCTGCAACAGCGGCCGATGCAGGATAGGCCAGGGCCTGAACGGGTTGCGCGGCGACCTGCGTGCAGGCCGCCATCGTTGCGATCGACAGCGGCAGGCCGACGAATGCGCGCAGTCTGAAATCGAGACGGATCATCGAGTGCTCCTAGAGAGGTGGACAACGCGCGCGCGGCTTCGGCAGCCGAGGGCGGATCGTCGAATGCGGTGGCCGCGCAGGCGCGGCGGCGTGATATCGCGACGGAAGAGTCCGGCGCAGAAAGTCGCCGGCTGCGAGGCCGGCAGGCGCCGGACGGGACTCGCCACCCGCGCCAGCGGGCGCGGTGTCAGACCGCGCGCGGCGGACGCTCGAACGGCTCGGGGTCGTGCGTCAGCGATCGCCACGACGGCCGCGCGACGAACGCCTCACGCTGCGTCGTAGCGGCCCAGACCGGCACGTGCGGAATCGGTGCGACGAGCACGAGCAGCGTCGGACTCAGCGTCGACTCGTCGGCAGCCCCGGCCTGGGCCTCGCCCGGCGCCGCCACGACGCTGCGATCGGCGCGCGAATGCGGATGGCGGAGCGGCTTGCCGCCGGCGTGGAAGTGGCCGAACGCGGACGCGACGTGAACGATGGACGGCGCGGTCGATTGCGCGCTCGCCCGGCGGAAATCGGTGAGCACGAGCTCGCTTGCGGCGGTCGCCCGATGAACGTGCAACGGTCCGGCCGCACCGATCACGCCGGCGGCGATGCCCTGCAGCGGAATCAGGCAGGCGAGCAGCCATGCGACGAAGCGTTGGTGGCCGCTGCGGCTGGAGAGGGTCGAGGAACGCGGCACGCTTCGATATGACGAAAGAACCCGCAGAGCTACGCGCGCCGCGCCGCATCGGATGCACGCGGTCGCGGCGCTACAGCGTCGGCAGGCGCTCGAAGCGGTCGAAGCGCGGGAACGGCGCCTCGATCGGTGTGACCTCCAGCGTCTCGACGAGCGCCGCCGACATGCCGTCGCGCATCCATTCGCACATCAGCTCGAGTTGCCGCGGCGACCCCTGCAGCATCGCCTCGACCGATTCGTCGAAGCGGTTGCGAACCCAGCCGGTGACGCCGAGCGAGCGGGCGCGGCGGATGCACGCATCGCGATAGCCGATCCCCTGGACGCGACCGCGGGCGCGCACGAGCCGGCTTTCGAGCCCGGGAGGCGTCCCTGCGTTCGTCGCTGCCATTCGAATTTACGTACGTGTTTTCCCGGCGGGAACTATCGGCCCTCGCCTGCTCGAGCGCATCCGCGACACGCGCGCCCGACGCGCTGATGTTGACGCCATCGGCGTTCGGCCATCGGCCGCGAGCAGACCTGCGATCGATTCCTCGGGTCGCGCACCGATGCCGACGCCGGTGCTGTCGCCGAGGATCAGGATCGGCTTTCGAAAAGACCCGCCTCCAAGCCTGTGCCGGTCCATCGCGACGACCCCGGCGAGCGCGACGAGCGCGACGAACCCGGCGGCCGCAGAGACCGCGACGGTCATCGCGTCTGGCTCGCGGTGGTCCAGTGCGGCGGCCATTCGCACAGCGCCGAGCGCTCGGTCCGTTCGGTCGCATGGACCCGATGCAGCATCGCTTCGACCGGCGCGCGCAGCCGCTCGCCGTACAGCGCATAGGCGTTGATCGCGGCGCGGCATTGCCGCTCGACGCTCGGCGCGAGCGCGAGCGTCACGAGCCAGGCATTGCGCGCATCGCGTTCGCGGCCCGCGAGCGCGCTCGCGATCGCGAACGTGGTCCAGTCCTCGATGCGGCCCTGCGGATAGCGCACATCGTGCAGGGTCAGCGCATGCAACGCGAGCTCCCGCGCGACCTCGACCTGCGGCGGCTGCTGCCGCAGCTGCATGAACGCGAGGTTGCCGACGACTTCCGGGTCGAGCGGATTCGCGCCGAACGCGCGCGTCTGAAGGTTCAGCGCCTCCTGCGCGCTGCCGCGGCGGAAGAACGCGGTGCGCGCCGCTTCGCTCAGTGCGCGCGCATCGCTCGCCGACGCGCCGGCGCTAAGCGCCGGGTCGGCCGGTGCGAGCCGGATCAGGCTCGCTGCGTTGCGGACCTCATCGTCCTGCGTGCCGGCGTCGGCATGCGACGCGACGAACAGCACGCGCAGCACGAGCCGCTCGGCGCGCTGCGCGGCGCGCGGAATCTGGCTCGCCATCAGCTCGCCGGCACGCGCGACCAGATCGCGCGGCACCGGCGGCTCGTTCGGCGCGGCGACGGGCGCTGCGGCGGGCGCTGTCGGCAACGGCTCGGGCAGCTTCGGCGCCTCGCCCGCGGCCCGCGCGCGCGCGATTGCGAACGGCGCAGCGGACGCCGGCGCATGCCAAGTCGCAGCGCTCGCGGCCGCGACCGACGCGAGCCGAACCGACGGGCGCGTCGCGGCCGGCGCCTGCGTTCGTGCGCTCGGCGCAGCCGGCGCGGAGGCTCGAGCGCTCGTCGCGGCAGCGCCGCGCGCGCCTGAGGGCGGCACCGAAAATCTGCCGCCGGAAAACCGCGCGAACCGGTTCGTCGAGCTTGCACCGCGTGCCGGCAGCGACGCATTCACGACGCCGGCCTTCGGATGCTCGCTCGGACGCGCGGCCGCATGCGCGAGCGCGCGTGCCGGCGCAGCGCCGGGGGCCGGCGTCTTCGTT
>JBDTXV010000417.1:0-2869 GCA_040006015.1 Caldimonas sp. | reverse complement strand
ATCCCGTTGCGCTGCTTGTACCACTGCGGCATCGCACCGCGCTTCAGGCGCCAGTTCTTCTTCGGATGCCGGTACGCGGGGGGCGGCAGCAGCCCTTCGTGCTGGCCGCTGCCGGCCGGAAACGACGCCTCCTGCCACGTGCGGTCGAGCTCGGCGGTGGTCTGATGGATCTCGTTCGAGACCGTCTGCTCGACGTTGCGGGCCGCGTCCTCGAACTGCGTCTTCATCTTCTTCAGCTCTTCGAGCTCGATCGAGCGGTTCACTTCGGCCTTCACGTCGGCGACATAGCGCTGCGCCTTGCCGACCAGGTGACCGACGGTGCGCGCGACGCGCGGCAGCTTCTCCGGTCCGATGACGATCAGCGCGACCGCACCGATCAGCGCGATCTTGTCGAAACCGAAATCGATCATGCGGGCAACGGCACGCGGTCAGGACCGCGTCTTGGCTTCGACGTCGACGGTGTTCGGGTCGCTCGCCGCCTTGTGCGTCGAGACCTGCGGAGTCACGACAGCCGGATCGGTCGACGCGGTCGCGCCGCCGTCGCGCACGCCGTCCTTGAAGCCCTTGACCGCACCGCCGAGATCGGAACCGATATTCTTCAGCTTCTTCGTGCCGAAGATCAGAACCACGATCAGCAGCACGATCAGCCAGTGCCAGACGCTGAATGAACCCATGCTTTTCTCCCGAGAGGAATGGACCGAATTCTAGGTCAGCCCTTCAGCCACGGGCGGGGGCCGCCCATGACGTGCATATGGACGTGCTGCACTTCCTGCATCCCGTCGCGGCCGGTATTGATAAGCGTCCGGAACCCGTTCGTCACGCCGAGCTCGCGCATCAGCTTCGGCGCCATCGTCAGCATCCGGCCCAGCAGCGGCGCGGACGATTCGTCGATCTCGTACAGCGTCGCGACATGGGCCTTCGGGATCAGCAGCACATGGACCGGAGCCCACGGCGCGATGTCGTGAAAGACCAGCAGCTCGTCGTCTTCGAAGACCTTGCGGCTCGGGATCTCGCCGGCGACTATGCGGCAGAAGATACAGTCCGGATCGTGCACCATCGCCGCCTCACGCCGGCATCGGCTGGTTGTTCGAGAGATTGAGCCAGCCGCGCACGATGCGGTAAAGGAACCAGATCGAGATCAGCGCCCACGCGATCCAGCCCGGAACGATCAGCAGCAGCCACAACGGCGACGTCAGCAGATAGAGACCGCCGGCCCACAGCACGCTGCGGATGCGCCAGCGGAAATGCGATTCCTGCCACGAACCCGCTGCATCGTCCTTCTTGAACATGTCGAGCGCGAACGCGACGAGCAGCAGCACGACGCTGCCCTGAACGCCGGGCAGCACCGCGCCGATCGCGACGATCGTGTGCAGCAGATAGCTGACGTGGCCGAGATTCTTCAGCGAGCGCTGCGGCTGATCCAGTTCGATGATTTCGTTCATGTTGCGTCGGTCTCCCTGCCTTGCATCCTGCGCGCCGCGAATTCGTCGAGGCCCGAAACCCCGGCCCGCCGCTCCAGCTCGGCGAGCACGTCGGCCGGGCCGAGGCCGTAGCGAGCGAGCGCGATCATCGAGTGGAACCAGAGGTCGGCGACCTCGGCGACGATCTTCGCCGGCTCGCCGTCCTTGCACGCCATCACGACCTCGGTCGCTTCCTCGCCGATCTTCTTCAGCACCGCGTCGTCGCCCTTCTGCAGCAGCCGCGCGACATAGCTGCGCGACGGGTCGCCGGCGCGGCGGGTCTCGATCACCGCGGCAAGCCGCGCCAGCGTGTCGTTGCCCGACGTCATTTGTAGATCGCTTCCGGATCTTTCAAGACCGGCTCGACGGTCTGCCAGGCGCCGTCCTTCAGCAGTTGGAAGAAGCACGAATGGCGGCCGGTGTGGCAGGCGATCGCCGCCGCGCCCGGCGCGCCGCCGAGCTGTTCGACCTTCAGCAGCACGACGTCGTTGTCGCAATCGAGGCGCAGCTCATGCACCTTCTGGACGTGGCCGCTCTCCTCGCCCTTGTGCCAGAGGCGCTGTCGCGAGCGGCTGAAATAGACGGCCTCGCCGGTCGCCGCGGTGCGCGCGAGCGCCTCGCGATTCATGTACGCGAACATCAGCACGTCGTTGCTGCCGAGCTGCTGCGCGATCGCCGGCACGAGTCCGTCGGCGTCCCACTTCACCTGATCGAGCCACTCCATGGGCGCAGTTTAGCGGCGCAACCGGCGCGGGCCGCGGCGCGAGACGCTCACTCCGCGCGCAAGGTCGGACCGGTGTAGCCTCGTTCCTCGGCGAACCAGGCCAGCACCGGCAGCGTGCCCGGGAGCACCGGCGCGACCTCGACCGGCAGGCTCTGCCAAGCCATCTGCTGGCGCTCGCGCATCTCGAACGTGCCGTGCCATCGATGCACCTTGCAGAAGTGAAGCCGGACCCGCGCATGCGGATAGTCGACGAGCTCCGTCTTCCACGGCTGCGCGGCGACGATCGTGATGCCGAGCTCTTCGTGCAGCTCGCGGCGCAACGCCGCCTCGACCGATTCGCCGGCCTCGAGCTTGCCGCCCGGAAATTCCCAATAGCCGGCGTAGACCTTGCCGGCCGGACGCGACGTCAGCAGGAAGCGCCCATCCGGATCGATCAGCACGCCGACCGCGACGTCGACCGGCGCGCGCTCCGGTGTCGGGCCCGGGCAGTCGGCGTCGGCGTTGCGGGTCGCGATTAGCGCAGCTGCAGAATCCCGCCCGACCGCGGCATCGGCCTTCAAGCGTGATGCCTTCCGGCGTAATCCTTCGCGAACTGGAACGCGACACGACCGGATCGCGAACCGCGCTCGAGAGCCCAGACCAGCGACTCCTGCCGCGCCGCCGCGATCGCCGCCGCATCGACGCC
>JBDTXV010000416.1:0-2889 GCA_040006015.1 Caldimonas sp. | reverse complement strand
TGATCCCGCTCGGCGCGACGCTGTGGGTGCGGATCGCCGAAGCGTGGCTCGCGCAGGCGCGCTGACGCGATGAGCGCACCGGCCGACGATCGTTCGCAACCTTCGCCACCGCGGCGCGGCGGCACGCCCGCCACTGCCGCTCGGCCCGGCGTCGCGCGCCATTTCTCGCAGAGCTACGCCGAGGCGCGAACCAGGTTCATCGATGCGGCCGAACGCGCCGGCCTCGACGTCGAATCGCATCCGCATCCGATGCTCGGCCGTGACGGCGAGACGCTCGCGATGGATGTCGTGCGCGACGGCCCGAAGGACGCCGCGGCGCTGCTCGTCGTCAGCAGCGCGTGCCACGGCGTCGAGGGCTTCTGCGGCTCCGGCGTGCAGATCGCGCTGCTCGACGACGCGGCCTGGCGCGCGGCAGCGCGCGCGGCCGGCGTCGCGGTGCTCTACATCCACGGCCTGAACCCGTACGGCTTTTCGTGGTGGCGGCGGACGACGCACGAAAACGTCGACCTGAACCGCAACTTCCGCGATTTCCAGAGCGAGGCGCCGCGCAACGCCGAATACGACGAGCTCGCCGCGCTGCTGGTGCCGGCGACCTGGCCGCCGAGCGACGCGGTCAATGCCGAGGTCGCCGGCTTCATCGCCGCGCACGGCGAGCGCGCGCTGCAGCAGGCGATCTCCGGCGGCCAGTACCACTATCCCGAGGGCCTCTTCTACGGCGGCACGACGCCGACGTGGAGCCACGTGACGCTGCGCCACGTGCTGCAGGATCATGGCTCGCGCTGCAAGCGGCTCGGCTGGATCGACCTGCACACCGGGCTCGGCCCGAGCGGCCACGGCGAGCGCATCTATGCCGGCCGCGACGATAAGCAAAGCGTGCGGCGCGCGCGCGCCTGGTGGGGCGACATCACGTCGATCTACGACGGCTCGTCGACCTCGGCGATGCTGACCGGGATGATGTGGCTCGCCGCATACGAGACCTGTCCGCAGGCCGAATACACCGGCATCGCGCTCGAATACGGCACGTTGCCGCACCTCGAGGTGATCGAGGCCCTCCGCGCCGAGCAGTGGCTCGAGAACCATCCGCAGACCGGCGACGAGCTGCGTCGCGCCATCAAGCAGCGGATGCGCGACGCGTTCTACACCGACACCGACGAATGGAAGGCGCGCATCGTCGAGCAGGCCGTCGATGCGGCGCACGGCGCAGTGCGCGGACTCGCAACGGTCGACACGGCCCGGGCCGGCTGACGCCGAACGGCCCTACGCCGGCAGCAGCCGGAACGCCGGGACCGGCCGGTGGAAGCCCTTCAGCGCCAGCTCGCCGACCGGCTCGGTCGCGAACAGCCCTTCGAGCAACGCCGTCACGCGTTGCGACAGCAGCGTCTCGCCACCGCGCGCTTCGGCGCAGAGGCGCGCGGCCAGGTTCGTCACGTTGCCGATCGCGCCGTAGTCGATCCGCCCCGGGAAGCCGATGCCGCCGATCGTCGCGAAGCCCTGCGCGATGCCGACGCCCATCAGCAGGTCGTAGCCGCGCTTCTTCCAGCCGCTCGACAACGCGGCGACCTCGCGCTGCATCGCGAGCGCCATCCGTGCCGCGCGCGGCGCCGCGTCCGGAATCTGCACCGGGTCGTTGAAGAAGACCATGATCCCGTCGCCCGAGAAGCGCTCGAGCGTGCCTTCGTGCTCGAGGATCAGCCGGCCCATCGCCGCGTGGTATTCGCCGAGCACGCCCATCACCTCTTCCGGGTCGGCGGTCTCGGTGAACGCAGTGAAGCCGCGCAGGTCGAGGAACACGACGGTGATTTCGCGCCGGTGGCTCTTCAGCGGATCCTCGGCGCCGCCGGCGACGATCAGGTCGGCGAGATGCGGCGAGAAAAATCGCTTCAGGCGGCCGACGCGTTCGAGCTGCTGCACGCCGTCGGCGACGCGCTGCTCGAGCGTCCGGTTCAGCTCGGCGAGCTCGACCTCGCGGCGCCGCACCGCGTCGTACAGCGACTTGATCCGCAGCAGCGAGCGCACCCGTGCGAGCAATTCGGCCTGGCTCACCGGCTTGCTCAGGAAGTCGTCGGCACCGGCGTCGAGTCCCTTCACGCGCTCCTGCGCAGGATCGAGCGCAGTCACCAGCACGACCGGCAGCATCGCGTGCGCAGGATCGGCGCGTATTGCCGCGCAGACCTCGTAGCCGCTCATCCCCGGCATCATCACGTCGAGCAACACCAGGTCGGGCCGCTCGTCGGCGAGCCGCTGCAGCGCTTCGGGACCGGAGGCCGCGGTGCAGGTCTCGTAGCCCTTCACCGCGAGCAGGTCGGCGAGCAGCTTGACGTTCAGCGCGACGTCGTCGACGACGAGGATCTTCGCAGCGGTCGGGGCGCTCATCGCGGCCCGCGCGCGTGCGCGAGAAAGCGCTGCACCGTCTCGCGGAAATTCTTCAGGTTGATCGGCTTCGTGATGAACGCGTCGAAGCCGGACGCAACGATCTTCTGCTGGTCGTCCGGCATCACCGAGGCCGACACCGCGAGGATCGGCGTCGCATCGAGCGCCTTGTCCGTGCGGATGCGAGCCAGCGTCGCGAAGCCGTCGATGTCCGGCAGCTGGATGTCCATCAGGATCAGGTCGGGGCGCTGTTCGAGCGCGAGGCGCACGCCGTCTGCGCCGGTCGCGGCCTCGAGCGTCGCGTGGCCGTCGTGACGCAGGATGTCGCGCACGAGCTTCATGTTCTTCTCGTTGTCCTCGACGATCAGGATCGTGCTCATACCGCCTCCAGCACCCGCGCCGGAAGGATAAATGCAAAGGTCGAGCCGCGGCCGGGCTCGCTCTCGACCCGGATCGAGCCGCCGTGCAGTTCGACGAAGCGCTTCGCGAGCGCGAGACCGAGGCCGGTGCCTTCGGACT
>JBDTXV010000415.1:0-2895 GCA_040006015.1 Caldimonas sp. | reverse complement strand
TCATCCTGGGCTTTTTCGCGCTGTTCCAGTGGGAGTTCTCGCTGCCGGTGCTCGCGGCGGTGCTCGCGGTGCTCGGCTACTCGGTCAACGAATCGGTCGTGATCTTCGACCGGATCCGCGAGTCGTTCCGGCGCTACCGCAAGATGACGACGCGAGAAGTCATCGATCATGCGATCACCAGCACGATCAGCCGCACGATCATCACGCACGGCTGCACCCAGGTCATGGTCCTGTCGATGCTGATCTTCGGCGGCCAGACGCTGCACTACTTCGCGCTGGCGCTGACGATCGGCATCCTGTTCGGCATCTACTCGTCGGTCTTCGTCGCCGCCGCGATCGCGATGTGGCTCGGCGTCAAGCGCGAGGATCTCGTCAAGGCCGGCCCGAAGGAAACCGATCCCGACGATCCCAACGCGGGGGCGGTGGTGTAGAGTCGAAAGCGACTTCTCCCAGGACGCATACACCCACACATGGCGACCCCCGCCAACCCTTCGGCTTTGGCCCAGCAGGCGCGGCGATCCTTTGCAGAACGGCTGCTCCAGGGCTTGCCGGCGGTGGTGCAGGCAGTCGATGCGGGAACGAGGACGCTCGCGACGGCAGTGGCCGAACCGCCCGTCGCGAGCGCGCGGCGCGAAGCGGTCGCCGATCTGCAAAGGTCGGCGGCGGCCTGGCTCAGCGGGATGACCGGGCTGTTGCAGGGCGCCGTCAAGACCGGCGCGTTGCCGACGACGCTGGTGGGGGACCTCGGCGCCGCGAAATCGCGTCAGACCAATCTGACTCTGGTCGACAACGACACGATCGAGCTCGAGATCCAGAGCTCGCGTCTCGCGTTGGCCTTGCTCGACCGTGTCTCGTCCGAATTCAACGACCTCGGCGCGCGGATGAATTTCCTCGAGCGTCGCGAGGAGCTCGACAATCACGACATCCTCCGGCCCGACGTGCTCGCCCGCCTCGTGACTTCGGCCTGGATGCGCGCCAAGCTGACGCTCGACGACTGGCGCGCGCTGCATACGGTGCTGCACGAAGAGTTCTCGCACTGTGCCGCGGAGGCGTACCACGAAACGAACCGTTGGCTGCTGCAGCGCCAGGTCTTGCCCGATATCGATCTGCGACCGCTGATCCGTCGCGCTCACGACTCGGGCCGGTCGTCCACGGGCTTCGGTGCGACGAGCGGAGCCGGGCTCGGCACGCCGATGCCGCGCGGGCCTCATGCCGCGGCCGATGCCGGCGGAAAGCCGGTGCCGCGCGGACCGCATGCGCCAACCGAGGTCGGCGACGAGACCCGGATGATGACGCGCGCCGGCATCCTGAATCGCGAGCCGGATCCTGCCGAAGCGGTGATCGGTCGCCTGAATCGCCTCGTCGGGCGCCAGCTGCCCGAGTTCGGCGACACGACGCGCGAGCGGGCGCCGGCTTCACCGGGATTGAGGGCGGCGATCAACCAGGCCCAGCAAGGCCTTGCGCGGCGCCTGACGACGCCGAGCAGCGGCGGCTCGATGACGCCGAGCGGCGTCAGCACGCCGCAATTGCTCGAGGACCTGCAGCAGCGCAAGCTCGCGCTGAAGCAGGCGGCCGCGACGCCGGTCGAGCGCGCGACGATCGAGATCGTCGCATTGCTGTTCCAGAGCATCCTGACCGAGGACACGATCCCGGCCGCGGTGCGGGTCTGGTTCGCGCGGCTGCAGATGCCGGTGCTGCGGGTCGCCGTCTCCGAGCCGGATTTCTTCGCGACGGTCGACCACCCGGCGCGCCGCCTGATCGACCGGATGGGCTCTTGCGTGATGGGTTTCGATTCGAGCGCGCGCGCGGTCGGCGACGTGCTCGAGAAGGAGATCAAGCGCGTCGTGCAGGTCGTCGAGGCCTATCCCGATACCGGCAGGCGCGTGTTCCAGACGGTGCTGGTCGAATTCGAGAAGTTCCTCGAGCACTATTTCCGCAACGAGAACGAAGCCTCGCGCAAGGGCGTCTCGCTGGCGCACCAGGTCGAGCAGCGCGAAACGATGGCGATCCAGTACACGATCGAGTTGCGCAAGATGCTGAACGAAGTGCCGGTCCAGGAAGGCGTGCGTGAATTCCTGTTCCACGTCTGGGCCGACGTGCTCGCGACGATGGCGGTCAAGTCGGGAATCCAGGGCGACGCGACGAAGGAAATGAAGCGTGCCGCGGCCGACCTGATCTGGTCGGCGAGCGCGAAGGTGTCGCGGACCGAGCGCGCCGAGGTTATCCGTCGGCTGCCGCCGCTGCTGAAGACGCTGCGCGACGGCATGGAGGCCGCCGGGATCCCGGTCGCGAAGCAGGACGAGCAAGTCCAGCGGCTGAACAATTCGCTCGCCGCCGCATTCACCGCGAAGACCGCGGCAATCTCGCAGGACCGTCTCGAGGAATTGATGGGACGCCTCGAGACCCTCGAAGAGCTGCTGCCCGAAGCCGAGGACATCGAGATCGACGAATCGATGGTGCTCGACCTTTCCGGGCACGAGAGTTCCGAGCTCGAGGTGGTCGGCGAGGGCGGCTCGATGCCGACCCCGGCGATGCTCGCGTGGGCGCGCGAGCTTCAGGTCGGCAGCTGGTACATGCTCGACTATCGCAACCGCAACGAGGCGATGCAGCTCGCTTGGCAGGGCATGCGGCGGCAGCTGACGCTGTTCGTGTCGCCGCAGGGCCGCGGCGTGCTGTTCCAGCAGCATCGCCTCGCGGCATTTCTGCAGGCCGGCCTGCTGGTGCCGGCCCAGGACGAGTCGCTGACGGTGCGGGCGACGCGCAGCGCGATGGCCAAGCTCGACGTCGACCCGAGCCGGCTCTTGAATTAGTGAATCAGCCGGTCCTCTTCCTCGACGAACAGCTCGTCGAGGATCAGCGCATCGGGCTCTTCGCCGAGGCTCCAGAAGACCATCA
>JBDTXV010000414.1:0-2931 GCA_040006015.1 Caldimonas sp. | reverse complement strand
CTCGAGCTCGCGGCTCTTCGCCTGGATCTCGTTGAACAGGCGCGAGTTCTGGATCGCGATCACCGCCTGGTCCGCGAAGGTCTTCAGCAGCGCCAGCTCCTTGTCGTTGAACGGATCGGGCGGATCGCGCGAGACCTGGATCGCGCCGACGCCGCGCTCTTCCCAGAGCATCGGCGCGAACGCGATCGAGAACGTCCCGACCGTCTCGGCGATGCGGCGCAGCGGCGCCGGCGCGTCGGCCGCGGCGAGCACGTCCGGGTAATGGACGACGCGGCGCTCGCGCACCGCGATCGCGGTCGCGGTGCCCGCGAGCGGGCGCGGGAATGCGCCGCCGACCGCGCCGACCGCACCGAGCGAGTCGCCGCGGAAACCGCCCTTGTGCAGCATCCCGGCGTCGTCGATCAGGTAGATGCCCAGCGTCGTCGCCGCGAACAGGCGCTCGCAGCTGTCGAGGATCTTGTCGAACACCGGGGCCGTGTCGGCGACCGAACCGCTGATCACCTGCAGCACCTCGGCGGTCGCGGTCTGGCGCTCGAGCGCTTCGCGCGTCTCGTTGAACAGGCGCACGTTCTCGATCGCGATCACGGCCTGGTCGGCGAAGGTCTGCAGCAGCCGGACCAGTTTGTCGGGAAAGATTCCCGGCTCCTCGCGGCAGACCGCGATCGAGCCGACGACCTGGCCGTCGCGCAGCATCGGCACCGCGAGATTGCTGCGGTAGCCGGCCAGGCGCGTTGCGTCCTTCAGCGCATAGTCGGGATCGGTGAGCACGTCGGCGATCTGGACCGGGGCGCGCTCCAGAATGGCGCGCGCGGTGATCGCGCCGCGGCCGACCGGCATCGGAAATGCGGCGCGCATCCCCTCGGACGCCTCGTTCGACGCCCCGTGGAACGCGACGAGATGAACCAGTTCGCCGTCGAAGCGCGTGACCCCGCCGATCCGCGCTTCGCACAAGGTCATCGCGCGCTCGCAGATCGCGTCGAAGACAGGCTGCACGTCGGTCGGCGAGCGCGAGATGACCTGCAGGATCTCGGCCGTCGCGGTCTGCTGCTCGAGCGCTTCCCGGGTCTCGCTGAGCAAGCGCACGTTCTCGATCGCGATCACCGCCTGATCCGCGAAGGTCTTCAGCAGGTCGGCCTGGCGCGACGGAGTCGGACCGGGCTCGGGCCACGCGACGACGATCGCACCGACCGGGTTGCCGTCCTTCAGCAGCGGCGCGCCGACCATGCGTCGCCAGCTCCCGACCCCTGCTGTTTGCCGATCGTATTGAGGATCGCTGAGCGCGTCTTCCTCGCTCTGCACCTGGCCGGACAGGATCACGCGGCCGCTCAGCATCTGCGGATTCGGCGGCGCCGGATAGAGCCGCCGCGCATCGACTACCGCCGCGGCCGGCCAGTTGCGCGTCGCGACCAGGTGGACGAGCTCGCCGTCGTAGCGCATCACGGCCGAGACCGGACTGCCGAACAGCCGCGACGCGCTGTCGAGGATCGCCTCGAACACCGGCGCGACGTCGGTCGGCGATTGGCTGATCACGCGCAGGACTTCGCTGATCGCGGTCTGATAGTCGAGCGCTTCGGTCAGCTCGGCGGTGCGCTGCTCGACCTTGTGCAGCGCATCGCGCGTCTCGTTGAACAGCCGCACGTTCTCGATCGCGATAACCGCTTGGTCGGCGAAGGTCTGCGCGAGCGCGATCTCCGCCGCGGTGAAGGCGCCGCGCGCGACGCGCAGGATCGCGAGGCCGAACTCGGCACGGCCGCCCCGGATCATCGGGATGAAGAGGCCCGAGCCGTAGCCCATCGCGAACGCGAGCCCTCGCATGCGCGGCAGCTCGGCGAAGACCGCCTCGGTGTCGGCGATGTTCAGGACCCGCGCATCGAGGATGCAAGCCCCCATCGCGCTGCCGCGGTCGAGCGGCCAGCGCGCCGGCATCCGGCCCGGCGCCTCGCCGGGGCGATCCTCCCACGCGGCCGCCTCCGGCTCGATCCAGCCGTCGTGGGCGCGCGCGAGCACCACGGTCCGGCCATCGAAGAGGCGCCGGCAGCTCTGCGCGATCGCGTCGAAGACCGGCCGCGTATCGGTCGGCGAAGCGCTGATCACGCGCAGGATTTCGCTGATCGCGGTCTGCTGTTCCAGCGCATCCCGGGTCTCGTTGAAGAGACGCACGTTCTCGATCGCGATCAAGGCCTGGTCGGCGAAGGTCTCGATCAGGCGGATCTCGGCGGTCGAGAACGGCTGCACCTGCGTGCGCAGCACGACGATCGCGCCGACCGCGCTGCCTTCGTGCAGCATCGGCACCGCGAGCACGGTGCGGAAGCCGTGACGCGCCTGGACCGCGCGCGAATCGGGAAATTCGACCTCGATCAACGGGACGACGTCGTCGATGTGCACGGTGCGGCGCTCGACGAACGCGCGGCCGACGACCGACGTCGCGAGCAGCGGCACGACCTCGCCGCGACCGGACTCCGAGCCGTCGTCGAGCCGATAGCCGGTCGCGGCGCGCAGCGCGTCGCCGTCGCGCAGCCAGACCCGGCTGCCGTGCGCCTTGCAGAGCAGGCGCGAACGTTCCGCGACCGCCTCGAGGATCGGCAGCACGTCGGACGGGGAACTGCGGATGACGTCGAGGATTTCCGCGATCGCGTTCTGGTAGTCGAGCGCTTCGGTCAGCTCGGCGCTGCGCTGCTCGAGCTTGCGTTCGAGGCCCGCGTATTGGTCGTGCGCGCTCATCGGTTTGCTCTCGATGCCGGTGTCTGCGATCGCTCAGCCGAGCAGCCTGCGCAGCAAGCCCGCGGTCGACCCGTCCAGCGTCGCCGGCAAGGCCGCCGCGTCGCCGCGCTCGAGCAGCGGCAGCAGCTCGGCGCTGAGCGCCTTGCCGAGCTCGACGCCCCACTGGTCGAAGCTGTTGATGTGCCAGACCGCGCCGCTCGTGAAGACGCG
>JBDTXV010000413.1:0-2933 GCA_040006015.1 Caldimonas sp. | reverse complement strand
TCCCGGTGCTGGTGTTCTGCGTCGTGGTGCACGGCATCGCCGGCGCCGGCGACCTCAAGCGCGTCGGCCGCGTCGGCGTCAAGGCGCTGATCTACTTCGAGGTGCTGACGACGATCGCCCTCGGCCTCGGCCTCGTGCTCGCGTTCGTGTTCCAGCCCGGCGTCGGCATGAACGTCGACCCGAAGCTGCTCGACGCGAAGGCGATGAGCGCCTATGCCGAGAACGCCGGCAAGCTGACCGGCGGCGGCACCGTCGATTTCCTGATGAAGCTGATTCCGACGACGGTCGTCGATGCGTTCGCGAAGGGCGACGTGCTGCAGGTGCTGCTGTTCGCGGTGCTGTTCGGCTCGGCGCTGGCGCTGCTCGGCGAGCGCGGGCAGCGCGTCACCGGCTTCATCGACGACGTCGCGCATGCGCTCTTCAAGACGATGGGCATCCTGATCAAGCTCGCGCCGCTCGGCGTGCTCGGCGCGATCGCGTTCACGGTCGGCAAGTACGGCGTCGGCTCGCTGAAGCAGCTCGGCATGCTGGTCGCGCTGTTCTACGCCGCGGTCGCGATCTTCGTCGCGGTCGTGCTCGGCACGGTGATGCGGCTCTCGGGCTTCAGCCTGTGGAAGCTGCTGCGCTATCTGCGCGAGGAGCTCGCGATCGTGTTCGCGACGACCTCGTCGGACAGCGTGCTGCCGCAGATCATGGCCAAGCTGCGCAAGATGGGAATCCGCGATTCGACCGTCGGCCTCGTGATCCCGACCGGCTATTCGTTCAACCTCGATGCGTTCTCGATCTACATCACGCTCGCCGCGGTCTTCATCGCGCAGGCGACCAACACGCCGATTTCGATGGCCGACCTGTTGACGATCCTCGCGATCTCGCTCGTCACGTCGAAAGGCGCGCACGGCGTGCCCGGCTCGGCGATCGTCGTGCTCGCGGCGACCTTGCAGGCGATACCGGCGATCCCGGCGATCGGTCTCGTGCTGGTGCTCTCGGTCGACTGGTTCATGGGCATCGCGCGCGCGCTCGGCAACCTGATCGGCAACTGCGTCGCGACCGTCGCGATCGCGGCCTGGGAAGGCGACATCGACCGCGAGCGCGCCCATGCGGTGCTCGACGGCCGCGTGCTCCCGGCGATCGACGACGACGCGGCCGACGAGCTGCCGCTGCCGGTGGCGCGTCCGGCATGACGCGCGCCGCGGACTTCGGCGCCGCACGGCGATCGCCGGCATGACGAGTCAGAGCGAGATCGCGCAGCGCGTCGTCGAATCGATCCTCGCGCAGAAGCTCGATCCCGGCGAGCGCCTCGGCGAGCAGGAGCTCGCCGACCTGTTCGGCGTCAGCCGGACTCTGGTGCGCGAGGCGCTGATGCAGCTGCAGGCGCGCGGCTTCGTCGAGGTGCGTTCGCGCAAGGGCTGGTACGTCGTCGAGCCGTCGTTCGACCAGGCGCGCGACGCGTTCGCGGCGCGCCGCGTGATCGAGACCGGGATGCTGCGCGAGGCCGGCAAGCCGCTGCAGACGGTGATCCGGCGCCTGCGCCAGCACGTCGCCGACGAAAGCGCCGCGATCGATTCCGGCGACGCGGCGACGCGGACCTTCCTGCTCGCCGACTTCCACGTCTGCCTGGCCGAATGCATCGGCAACAAGCTGCTCGCCGGCGTGCTGCGCGACCTGACCGCGCGCACGACGCTGGTCGCGTCGCTGTATCAGTCGACCCACGATGCGCGTCAGTCGTGCGACGACCACGGCCGCATCGTCGCGGCGCTCGCGGCGGGCGACGCCGAGTCGGCGCAGACCTTGATGGCCGAGCACATCGGCAGCGTGCAGCAGGCGCTCGGTGCGTCGTCGGCGACGTCGGGCGATGCGCGAGAGCGCCTGCGTACCTCGCTTGCGCCGCTCGCGCGCGCGCCGGCGGCCGGATCGGCCGCCGCTGCGCCGGTCAAGTCGGCGGATCGACGCCGGCCGCGGTGAAGCTCGTCCGCGCGGCTGGCGTCGCGAGGTAGTCGAGCAGTTGCCGCACCGCGTCCGACCGGCTGCCGGCCGCGGGCAGCGCCGCCGCGTACGTCGTGTAGACCTGCAGTTCAGGCGGCAGCGGGCCGACGAGGAGGAGACCCCGGTCCTTGAAGAGCCGGATCTCGGTCAGCGCGCCGAAGCCGATCTCGCGGCCGCTGCCCTGCAGCAGATGCTCCATCGCCGACGCGCCGTCGGCGTGGCGCTTCGCCTTCGGCACGACCTGCTCCTCGATGCCCATGTTGCGCAGCATCTTCTCGACCAGCTGGCCGGTCGACGCCCGGTTGTAGACGACCGAATCGGCCTCGAGGATCGAGCGCTTGACGCTCGCGGCATCGCCGATCGCCGGCAGCGGCGCACCGGGCCGCACCGCGACGCCGAGGCCGACGCGACCGACGCCGACGCGCTCGGCGCCGACCTTCGCGGTGCGTGCGGCGGCATCGAGCACCGCGAGCGGCGCGATCACGACGTCCCACGGCTCGCCGGCGCCGAGGCGGCTCGCGATCTGCGGCGCCGCGTTGAACGTGATGCGCACCGTGTGGCCGGTCGCGGCCTCGAACGCGGCGACGACCGGCTTCAAGCCCGGCTCGACGGCACCGCCGCTCAGCAATGCGATCTCGGCCGCGCCGGCGGCCTGCGCGAAGCAGAACAGCGCGGCGGCGATCCGGAAAAGTTTCGTTTTCATGTGCGGAAGTTCGGTCGGAACGAGGCCGAGTGTGCAGGATCGCGGCGCGAGGCCGGTCGCGATCGATGCATGTCGATGTCGCGCCGCATGCGCGGCGCCGGCTTTCGTGTTTCTGATCAGTCGGCGCCGCGCATGTCGCGCTGCCACCAGTCCTCGGTCAGCTGCTGCTGCAGGAACGCGATGAAGGCCGCGACCTTCGACGGCACCAGCTTCGGCGACGGGTAGACCGCGTGCAGCTCCTGCACCG
>JBDTXV010000412.1:0-2933 GCA_040006015.1 Caldimonas sp. | reverse complement strand
TCGCCTTCGAGACGCCGAGAAGCTGCCCCATGTCGTCGATCTCGCCGAGGATCCGGCGCGCGTGCTCGAGGTAGAGCTCGCCCTCGGGAGTCAGGCTCATGCGCCGGGTCGTGCGGTTGACGAGCGCGAGGCCGACACGCTGCTCCATCAGCGCGAGGTGTCTGCTGACGGCCGGTGTCGTGACGCCGAGTTCGCGCGCGGCGGAGCTCAGGCTGCCGGCGCTCGCGAGGGTCGAAAAGAAGCCGAGGTCGGCCGGCTGGATGCCCGAGGTCATGTCGTCGAACGCGGCTCGATTGTTCGATTCAGGTAAACAGTGGATTCACTTTAAACCCGGGCTCGACGGCCGTCCATTCGTACAGTCGCTGCACCACCTGCACACACCGTTGACGGAGACCCCACATGAAGACCTACTCGATCGCGACGATTCCCGGCGACGGCATCGGCAAGGAAGTCGTCCCGGCCGGCCGGCGAGTGCTCGAAGCGCTCGCCGCATCGAGCGCCGCGTTCCGCTTCGAGTTCGAGAACTTCGACTGGGGCGGCGACTGGTTCCGCGAGCACGGCGTGATGATGCCGGACGACGGCCTCGACGCGCTGCGCGACAAGGACGCGATCCTGTTCGGCTCGGCCGGCGACCCGCACATTCCCGACCACATCACGTTGTGGGGCCTGCGCCTGAAGATCTGCCAGGGCTTCGACCAGTACGCGAACGTCCGGCCGACGCGGATCCTTCCCGGCATCGACAGTCCGCTGAAGCGCTGCGGCCGCGACGACCTGAACTGGGTCATCGTGCGCGAGAACTCCGAAGGCGAATACGCCGGCGTCGGCGGGCGCGTCCATCAGGGCCATCCGATCGAGGCCGCGACCGACGTCTCGATGATGACGCGCGCCGGCGTCGAACGGATCATGCGTTTCGCGTTCAAGCTGGCGCAGTCGCGGCCGAGGAAGCTCTTGACGGTGATCACGAAGAGCAATGCCCAGCGCCATGCGATGGTGATGTGGGACGAGATCGCGCTGCAGATCTCGAAGGAGTTCCCGGATGTCACGTGGGACAAGGAGCTCGTCGACGCGTCGACCGCGCGGATGATCAACCGGCCGGCCTCGCTCGACACCATCGTCGCGACCAACCTGCACGCCGACATCCTGAGCGACCTGGCCGCTGCGCTCGCCGGCAGCCTGGGCATCGCGCCGACCGGCAACATCGATCCGGAGCGCCGCTACCCGTCGATGTTCGAGCCGATCCACGGCTCGGCGTTCGACATCATGGGCAAGGGTCTCGCGAACCCGGTCGGCACGTTCTGGTCGGTCGTGATGCTGCTCGAGCACCTCGGCGAGGGCGAGGCCGCGAAGCAAGTCATGCAGGCAATCGAGCAGATCACCGCAAACCCGGCGCTGCACACCGGCGACCTCGGCGGCAACGCGACGACGGCGCAGGTGACCGACGCGGTCTGCGCGGTCCTCGTCGCGCAGGCGGAGCGCAAGGCGGCGTGACCGCCGCGCCCGGAATCGCCGATCGCCCGACGCATCCCACATCGACTGGAGACGAGATGAAAGAAGACATTCGAATGCTCGCGCGGCGCCTGGTCCGGGCGGTCGCCTTCACCGCAGTGCCGCTCGCGGCGCTGTGCGCCGGCGATGCCGTCGCGCAGACGTGGCCGAGCAAGCCGATCACGCTGATCGTTCCGTTCCCGGCCGGCGGCACGACCGACGTGCTCGCCCGCACGCTCGCCGAAAAGCTGACGCAGAGCGTCGGCCAGCCCGTGATCGTCGAAAGCAAGCCCGGTGCCGGCGCGACGCTCGGCGCCGACTACGTCGCGAAGGCGAAGCCGGACGGCTACACGCTGCTGGTCGGCGCCGTGCATCACACGATCGCGACGAGCGTCTACAAGAAGCTGCCGTACGACTTCCAGAAGGACTTCGCGCCGATCACGACGATCGCGCTGGTGCCGAACGTGCTGGTCGTCAATTCCGCGACGCCGGCGAAGAACGTCGCCGAGCTGGTCGCGCTGCTGAAGGCCGCACCGGGCAAGTACAACTACGGCTCGAACGGCAACGGCACCGCGCAGCACCTGATCGGCACGCAGTTCCAGAACCTGACCCACACCGAGATGGTCCATATCCCGTACAAGGGCAGCGGCCCGCTCGCGATCGATCTGCTCGGCGGCCAGGTCACGATGTCGTTCGACACCGTGACGCCGGTGCTGCCGCACATCAAGGCCGGCAAGCTGCGCGCGCTCGCGGTCACGACCGCGAAACGCTCGTCGGCGCTGCCCGACGTGCCGACGCTCGACGAAGCCGGCTTGAAAGGCTTCGACATCGGCACCTGGTTCGGCGTGCTGGCGCCGGCCGCGACGCCGAAGGACATCGTCGCCCGTCTGAACAGCGAGATGGTCAAGGCGATCCACTCGCCCGACTTCCGCAAGCGCATGGAAGAGATCGGCGCCGAGCCGGTCGGCAACAGCGCCGAGCAAATGGCTCAGCAGATCAGGAGCGAGACCGAGAAGTTCACCCGGCTCGTCAAGGAAGCCGGGGTGACGATCGACTGAGCGCCGCGGCGCAGTTCAGTCCGACAGCGCCTTCATCACGCGGTACAGATCGGCCTTGCCTTCGAAGCCGATGCCGGGCAGGTCGGGCAGCGTGACGTGGCTGTCCTCGACCTTGACGCCGTCGGGGAAGCCGCCGAACGGCTGGAACAGGTCCGGGTACGACTCGTTGCCGCCGAGGCCGAGGCCGGCCGCGATGTTCAGCGACATCTGGTGGCCGCCGTGCGGGATGCAGCGGCTCGCCGACCAGCCGTGCTCCTTCAGCATCTCGAGCGTGCGCAGGTATTCGACCAGGCCGTAGCTCAACGCGCAGTCGAACTGCAGCCAGTCGCGGTCCGGACGCATGCCGCCGTGGCGGATCAGGTTGCGCGCGTCCTGCATCGAGAACAGGTT
>JBDTXV010000411.1:0-2937 GCA_040006015.1 Caldimonas sp. | reverse complement strand
GCCGCGATCCGCCCGACCTGATGCTGGTCGACATGAACCTCGGCGACATGACCGGGCTCGAGCTCGCCAGCGCGCTGCTCGAGAGCCCGCAAACCGCCGACCTCAGGCTGGTGGCGCTGTCGGCCGACGCCCTGCCGGAGCAGATCAGGGCCACCCTGGCCGCGGGCTTCGAAACCTACCTCACGAAGCCGGTCGACTTCCGCAAGTTCCTCGACGTCCTCGACAGTCACCTGAACGCCGAAGTCTGATTCTCCTCATCGACCCGCTGCGCGGGCCGTGGTATACACCGACGCGAAACCGCCGCTCAACCTCCTGCCACGGAGAAACGCGAATGACGCATGACTTCCGCCGCATCGGGGAGCTGAAGGACGTCGCGAGCTATCCGGTCTGGCTGCAACGCGTCGTCGCCGAGACCCGCCGCGACAAGATGCGGGTCGTCGATCACGAGCTGTTCTCCATGATGCGCGACGCCATGCTGCCGGCGTCGGCGATGCGCCGGTTTCTGAGGGGCGTGTGGCCGACGATCGAGCAGTTCCCGCAGTTCATGTCGATGAACCTCAAGAAGGTCAGCCACGGCGCGAGCGCCGGCGAAGACCTGGCACGGCGCTACCTGATGCACAACATCCGGGTCGAGCAGAAGCACGCCGAGTACTGGGTCGAATGGGCGCGCGCCGTCGACATGACCCTCGACGACCTGCGCGAGAGCGACGACATCGAAGGCATGTCGGCCCTGGCGCACTGGTGCTGGTACGTGTGCGATCGCTCGAGCCTCGCGGTCGCGATCGCAGCGACGAACTATGCGGTCGAGGGCGCGACCGGCGAATGGTCGTGCGTCGTCTGCTCGTCGTCGACCTATGCCGAGTCGCTGCCCGGCCACTTGCGCGGCCCCTCGATGCGCTGGCTGCGCGTTCACGCCGAATACGACGACACGCATCCCTGGGAGGCGCTCGAGATCGTCGCGACCTTGCTCGGTCACGCCCCGCTGCAGCAGGAAGTCGACCGGGTCCGCCAGGCGATCAGGACGAGCTACGTCTACATGGAGATGGCGCTCGATCACGCCATGACGGCGCTGCTGCACGGCAGCTTCGACGAGACCGCGTCGAACGCGTCGGTCCTGGGCGCGCTCGACGCCGCCTGAGGGCAAGGACCGGCCGCGTCGCTGCCGGCGAAGACTCGCCTGCGGCCAGGGCCAGTCAACAGACCCTAGGCGCGGCGCTGACGGTTCAGATGGCGCAGCAGCGCAGTCGCCACCACGGCGGCATTCCTGCCGCGCTGCCCGGCCATCGCGCCGCCCGCCTCGAACTGTCGGCTCTCGATCGCCTGCAGCACGGAGGGATTGGCGCGGCCGAGCTGGGCGGCGAGGAGTCCGGGCGGATAGCCTTCCATCGCCGTCGCCATTCGTCTCGCGTAGAGACGGTAGGCGAGCGCGTTCATGGGCGTGCGTCCGTTCTCCATCGACTCCAGGCGTCCGGCCAGGTCGGCGATGTAGAGGCGCTTGCCGGAGAGTCGAACCGAAAGTGCGTGCATGGGCGGAGCTCGGCAAGGACGATCCTCGAAGGATGCCCGCGCACGACGATGCCGGTCGCACGATCAATCGGCAGCAAGGCCGCCATTTCGGCGAAATGGCACATGGCAAGGGTCTGCATCGCGCCCGGCCAGCGCGGCGCCACCAACGACCCACCCGCGCCGCGTCGCGCCGCACCGGCAAGAACCCGCATGGGCCCGGCGCCTCCCGCGTTGCAGAATTGCCGCACATCGAACCGCCCCAGTGGCCGCACCGGAGACTTGCATGACTTTTTCGATCGCGCGCGCCTGCGCACCCTTGGCCGGGCTCGCCTTCGCCTTCACCGTGCAGGCGCAGAACATCTCGATCGCCACCGGCGGCACCGGCGGGGTCTACTACCCGATGGGCGGCGGCATCGCCGCGGTGCTCTCCAAGCACGTGCCCGGGATGCAGGCGACCGCCGAGGTCACCGGCGGCTCGGTCGACAACCTCAAGCTGATCGGCAGCGGCAAGCCGTACATCGCCTTCGCGATGACCGACGCGAGCCAGGACGCGTTTCGCGGCGAAGACAAGTTCAAGGGCAACAAGGTGCCGCTCAGGACCTTGATGGTGCTGTACCCGAACCGGATGCACGTCGTCACCGTCGAGGGCCGCGGCATCGCCAAGATGGCCGACCTCAAGGGCAAGCGCGTCTCGACCGGCTCGCCCGGCAGCGCCACCGAGGTGATGGCGTTTCGCCTGATCGAGGCGGCCGGGCTCGACAAGGACAGCGACTTGAAGCGCGAGCGGCTCGGCGCCGCCGAATCGGTCAACGCGATCAAGGACGGCAAGATCGACGCGTTCTTCTGGGTCGGCGGCCTGCCGACGGCCGCGGTCACGGACCTCGCCAACACGCCCAACACCAAGGTCAAGCTGATCGACCACGCCGACCTGGTCGCGGCGCTGAACAAGAAGTACGGCAACCTGTACGTGGAGGACACCATCCCCAAGAGCACGTACAAGGGAATGGACGCCGACAACCATCAGGCGACGGTGATGAACATCCTGGTCGCGAACGAGAGCATGGACGACAAGACCGCCTACAACATCGTCAAGACGATCTTCGACCGCAAGGACGACATCGTCGCGGTCCACAAGGAGGCGCTCAACTTCAAGCTCGAGAACCAGAAGGCGGCGGCGACGCCGATACCGTTCCACCCAGGCGCATTGAAGTACTACGCCGAAAAGGGCATCAAGATCAATTGAGCACGGCCGCGACGTGACCGCGAACGAGCCGGCCGTCGTCAGCGCCGAGGCGCTGCTGAAGGCGGAGCAGTACGTCGAGGAGGAAGAAGGCGCAGCCAACAAGCTGAAGGGCTGGCTCGGCGGCTTCGTTCGTCTCGTCGCCTTCGTGATGGCGGCGTTCCATCTCTACAGCGCCTACGCGATCGTGC
>JBDTXV010000410.1:0-2938 GCA_040006015.1 Caldimonas sp. | reverse complement strand
GGCTCGAGCGCGATCTTCAGCCGCTCGACGCGCTCGATCACCGCCTGCACCGTGAACTGCATCGTGCCGACGAAGACCGGCAGCCCGAGCTCGCCCTGCGCGATCAGCTCGCCGGTGCTCATGTGGTAGATCCCGTCGGAGCGATCGAGCGCCTCGGCGATCACCGGGCTGAACGCGCTGCGCACGAAGGCGAGGTCCATCTCGTTGCAGACCTGCTGCAGGCCGTTCTGGAGCACGCCGAGAGTGATCGGGTCGATGGTCATCGCGTGCCTATCATGCATCCGCCGCGTCGCGCAGCAAGGCGCCGATGTCGTTCGGCACTACGCCCCGCGCCAGCATGCGCTTGAATGATTCGTAGACGTCGGTCCTGGAGCCGGCCTTGCGCAGCGTGTCTTCGTCGTTGAACCACACGTACACGATCACCTTGACCGGATTCGTCGCAAAGCGGAAGAACAACCGGTAGCGATCCGGCATGCCCTTTTTCACGCGGCGCCAGTGCGTGTTTTCGGAACCCAGCGTCTTGCCGAGGCGGAAATCGGGCGCATCGGGATTCGCAGGTACCAGCCGCGTCACGACACGATAGATCGAGGCCAACAGCTTCGTCTTTGGATGTGCCCGGTAGCCGGAGGGATCTGCCGCCGCGAGCTTGCTCACCACCGCTTCGAGGTCGTCGAGTACGGCCTTGAACACACGGTAGTAATAGAGGCGCCAGCCATTCGCGATCATTAGCGGGCCTTACTCCACGCGCACGCCTTTGACGAGCTTGCCGATGCGGCGCAACTGGTCGGAATCTGCCGCGACGATGTCCTCCGGGTGTTCGATCATCTGCTGCTCCATGAAACGAAGCAGGCTCGCGACGACAGCGTCGACCTCCTCGTCCCTGGCCTTGCGACGCGCCGGCGCCCGTGCCGACACCAGGACCGCGCCATCGGCGACCACGGTGACCTCAACCTTGCCGCTGAACTCCGGATGAGCGTGAAAAAAACCGGCCGGCAGGCGCATGCCGCGCGAGTTGCCGACCTGGACCACGGTGCCCTCGTATCGCTCCTTCCGCTTCGCTTCGCTCATCAGATCCCTTTGCCGACGTGATTACGCTTGTGATCACACGATTCTACGCTTCGTCGCCGGTCCGTCGATCAGATCGAGACGATCAGATTGCCGATCGCGTCGACCTCGACGCGGTTGCCCGGCTCGATCACCGTCGTGCAGTCGAGCTGCTCGACGATCGCCGGGCCGATGAAGCGTGCGTCCACCGGCAGCTGCTCGCGGAGATAGACGGGCGTGTCGAGCCAGTCGCCGTCGAACCAGACCGGCCGCCGCGTCCGCACCGCTTCGGCGAGCGTCGCGCGCGGCTCGGCCGCGACGATCGCTTGCAACGCGACCGCCTTGCGCTTGCCGATCACCGCGGTGTGCAGGTTCACGAGCACCGGCCGGATCTCGGGCAGCTCGACACCGAAGCGCCGCCAGTACGCGGCCTCGAACGCAGCGCGCAGCTCGGCGATCGTGATCGCGGCATCCGGCAGCGCGACCGGCAGGATGTGGCTCTGTCCCTGGAACTGCATGTCGGCGCGATGCACCGCGACGATGCGTTCGACCGCGACGCGCTCGCGCGCGATGCGCTCGCGGCCGGCCTCGAGCTGCGCCGCGAGGATCGCGCCGATGCGGCCTTCGACGAGCGCCTCGAGCGGCCGGTTCACGGTCGCGACGAAGTCGTGGCGCAGGTCGGCGACAACGCAGCCGAGCGCGTTCGTCAGCCCGGGCCGCGCCGGGATCAGCACCTTCGGGATGCCGAGCTCGCGCGCCAGCGCGACCGCATGCAGCGGCCCGGCGCCGCCGAACGCGAACAGCGCGAAGTCGCGCGGGTCGTGGCCGCGCGACAAGCTCACCATCCGGATCGCGCCGGCCATCTTGTCGTTCGCGACGCGCAGGATCGCGGCCGACGCGGCATCGGCGTCAAGGCCGAGCGGCCGGCCGACCGCATCGACGATCGCCGCACGCAGCGCGTCGATCGAGACCGGATGATCGACCGCGAGCAGCCGCTCCGGATCGAGCCGGCCGAGCGCGAGGTTCGCATCGGTGATCGTCGGTCGCGTCCCGCCGCGGCCATAGCCGATCGGGCCCGGCGCCGCGCCGGCGCTCTCGGGCCCGACGCGCAGCATCCCCGACGCATCGACCGACGCGAGCGAGCCGCCGCCGGCGCCGATCGTGTGCACGTCGACCATCGGCACGTGGATCGGCATCGCGTATTCGAGCTCGAGGTCGCTCGAGACCGTCGGCAGCCCGTTCAGCACCAGCGCGACGTCGCTCGACGTGCCGCCCATGTCGTAGGTCACGACGTTCGCGAATTCCCCGGGAGACGAGCCGGCCTGCAGCGCGGTCGCCGCGGCCGCGATCACGCCCGAGGCCGGCCCCGACATCACGGTCGCGACCGCATGCTCGGCGACGATCGCCGACGACACCGTGCCGCCGTTGCCCTGCATCACGAGCAGCTCGCGCGCGAAGCCGCGCTTGCCGAGCTCGCCGCGCAGCCGCTCGATGTAGCGATGCAGCACCGGCTGGATCGCCGCGTTGACCGCTGCGGTCGTGCCGCGCTCGTATTCGCGGTATTCGGCGACGACGGTATGCCCGGCCGTCACGTACGGGTTCGGCCACAGCGCGCGGACGATCGCGGCCGCGCGCGCTTCGTGCGCCGGGTTGATGTAGCTGTGCAGGAAGTGGATCACGACGCTTTCGGCGCCGGCCGCGATCAGCTGGCGCGCCGCGGCGGCGACCTGAGCCTCGTCGAGCGCGACCAGCACCGCGCCTTCGGCATCGACGCGCTCGTCGACCTCGAGGCGCAGCTCGCGCGCGATCAGCGGCACGAAGCGGCCGGTCAGGCCATACGGCGTCGGCCGCGTGCGCCGGCCGAGCTCGAGCACGTCGCGAAAGCCGCGCGTCG
>JBDTXV010000409.1:0-2943 GCA_040006015.1 Caldimonas sp. | reverse complement strand
GGTGCGCGGCGCGGCCGCAGGCCGCAACGCGGTCTTCGGCGGCACGCTGACCGCCGCGAGGCCGCCGAAGAAGAGGTCGGCGACAACCGGCGTCATCTCGGCATGCGTCAGTGCGCCGTTCGGACGCAGCCACGTGAACATCCAGTTCATCATTCCGAACAGCAGCATCGTCAGCGGCTTCTCGAGCCGCGCGGCGGCGAGATCGGGTCGCGCCGCGGCGATCGCGCGCGCGAACGCCGAGACGACCTCGCGCTCGCCGTCGACGACGCGGCGCCGGTCCTTCGCGGTCAGGAAGCGGACGTCCTCGGTCAGCACGCGGTGTTGTGCGCTCGCGTCGGCATAGGCTGCCATGAAGCGCACGATCAGCGCGCGGACGCGCGCCTCGGGCGGCAACGCCGCATGCGCCGGTTCGTCGGCGACCAGCGCACGCAGCCGGTCGACATGGCCCTGCGCGATCTCGACCAGCAGCCGGTACTTGTCGTCGACATAGTGGTACAGCGAAGGCTTCGAGACGCCGCAGGCCGCGGCGACCTGCTGCATCGACGTGCCGGAGTAGCCCTGGCGCGCGAACAGCTCGGCCGCGCGCGCGAGGATCTGCTCGCGCTGCATCTCGTAGCCGGGGGCGCGTCCGCGTGGCATCTACTTCGCTCGGTGGATGATTCTGGACGGCACGCGCGGACCTCAGCGCTCGTCGAACGACAGCACGACGCGTTCGGTCAGCGGATGCGACTGGCAGGTCAGCACGAAGCCGGCCGCGACCTCGTGCTTCTCGAGCGCGAAGTTGCGCTCCATCCGAACCTCGCCTTCGAGCAGCTTCGCGCGGCAGGTGCAGCAGACGCCGGACTTGCACGAGAACGGCACCTCGAGCCCGGCATCGGCCGCGGCGTCGAGGATGTTGCCGTGCTCGCTGCGGTAATCGATCTCGCGGCTCAGGCCGTCGCGGACGATCACGATGCGCGCCTGCGCCGCGTCGCCGGCCCGCACTTCCTGCTTCGACGGCGCCGCGCCGGCCGGAACCGGGATGCCGAAGCGCTCGATGTGAATGTGCTCGGCCGCGACGCCGGCCTCGAGCAGCGCGGCCTCGGCCTCGTCGTTGAAGCCGTGCGGCCCGCAGACGAACGCATGGTCGATCGACTCCGGCTCGATCAGCGGGCCGACGAATTCGCGCAGCTTCGCGCGGTCGAGCCGGCCGCTGTTCAGAGGCACATCCATCTGCTCCTGCGAGAAGACGAGGTGCAGCACGAGCCGCGTCAGGTAGCGGTTCTTCAGGTCCTCGATCTCCTCCATGAACATTGTCGAACGCTGGCGCCGGTTCGCGTAGATCAGAGTGAAGCGCGACAGCGGCTCGAAGCCGAGCACCGTCTTCATGATCGACAGGATCGGCGTGATCCCGCTGCCGCCGGCGATACCGAGGTAATGGCGCGCCTCGGTCGGCGCGAGCGGGACGAAGAAGCGCCCTTCCGGCGCCATCACCTGCAGCGTGTCGCCGGGCTTCAGCTGCTCGTTGATCCAGGTCGAGAACAGCCCGCCGGGCACCTTGCGCACGCCGACGCGCAGCTCGCCGTCGGCGGTGCCGGCGCAGATCGAGTACGAGCGGCGGTGCTCGATGCCTTGCAGTTCCTGGCGCAAGGTCAGGTGCTGGCCGTGCGTGAAGCGGAACTCGTCGGCGACCGCGTCGGGCACGTCGAAGCTGACGATCACCGCCTCGTCGGTATCGGGCCGGACGCTGCGCACGCGCAGCGGATGGAAGTGCAGGCTCATCGGAACGTGCGTCGCGGCAAAGTCATATCGGCTTGAAATGCTCGAACGGCTCGCCGCACGCAAGACAGCGATAGAGCGCCTTGCACGCGGTCGAACCGAACGCGGCGAGGCGCTCGGTGTTCGCGCTGTCGCAGCGCGGACAGGCGAGCCGCGGCGCGGCGCGGCGCGGCACGAAGCGCATCGCGACGCCGGTCGCCGCGTCGGCCGGACCGGGCGGCGCGATGCCGTATTCGCGCAGCTTGCGGCGGCCATCGGCGCTGATCCAGTCGCTGGTCCAGGCCGGGGCGCGCTGCATCCGCACGACCGTCGGACCGAGGCCGGCCGCATCGAGGGCGGCGCAAACGCCGGCCTCGATGACCTCGGTCGCCGGACAGCCCGAATAGGTCGGCGTCAGCACGACGACGAGCGCGTCGCCGTCGACCCGCACGTCGCGGACGATGCCGAGATCGCGGACCGATACGACCGGGACCTCGGGGTCGAGCACGCCGTTAAGCGCGGTCCAGGCCTGCGCGATGCGCGCATCGTTCGCCGCGGGCGTCGCGCCTGCGCGCGCTCCTGCAACGACGGCGCTCACCAGACACCTCCCGGATGCGTGCGCTGCAGATGCTGCATCTCGGCGAGGATGTAGCCGAGGTGCTCGCTGTGCACGCCGCTCCTGCCGGTGCTGCGGAACGCACGCGCGGGCGGCCGCACGACGCCGGCCTCGTCGAGCACCGGCTCGACCTCGGCGCGCCAATCGTCTTCGAGCTCGGCCCAGCGCGGCCCGAGCCCGATGTCGAGCGCGCGCTCGTCGACGGCATCGGCTTCGAACATTTCCGGCACATAGGCCCAGAGCGCATCGAGCGCGGCCTGCAGGCGGCGCCGCGATTCGTCGGTGCCGCCGCCGAGGCGCAGGACCCAGTCGCCGGCATGCTGCTGGTGGTAGCGCGCCTCCTTGACCGCCTTGCCGGCGATTCCGGCGAGCTCGGCATCGCTCGAATCGAGCAGACGCTGCCACAGCAGCTTCAGGAACGTCGCGAGCGCGAAATTGCGCAGCACCGTCAACGCGAAGTCGCCGCGCGGCAACTCGACCAGCGTGAGATTGCGGAAATCGCGCTCGTCGCGCAGGAACGCGAGCTGGTCCTCGTCGTGCGCGCTGCCGCCGAGCTCGGCCTCGAGCGCTCCGGCGCGCGTCAGCACCGC
>JBDTXV010000408.1:0-2944 GCA_040006015.1 Caldimonas sp. | reverse complement strand
TCCAGAACTTCATCATCATGCCGATGACGTTCCTGTCGGGCGTGTTCTATTCGGTTCAGTCGCTGCCGCCGTTCTGGCAGGCGGTCAGCCATCTGAATCCGTTCTTCTACATGATCGACGGCTTTCGCCACGGCTTCTTCGGCGTCAGCGACGTGTCGCCGTGGTTGAGCCTGGCAGTCGTCGGCTCGAGCCTCGCGCTCACCTGCGGCGTTTGCCTGCGGCTGCTGCGGACCGGCTACAAGATCCGGCACTGATTCGACCGCACGTCGGTGCGCGGCGCGCGCGGCGGTCCGTCGGCGCGGCGGTTCGACCCGGTACCATTCGCGGATGGCTGACCCGACCCCGTCCGACATCGAGCGTTTCATCGCCGCGGGACTTCGCTGCGAGCACCTGGAAGTGGAAGGCGACGGCCGCCATTTCTTCGCGACCATCGTCTCGGCCGAATTCGAAGGCACGAGCCGCGTCGGCCGGCACCAGCGCGTCTATCAGGCGCTCGGCGACCGGATGCGCGAGCAGATCCACGCGCTGTCGATGAAGACGCTGACGCCGGCCGAGTGGCGGCAGGCGGCCTGAGCCTGCAGTGGACAAGCTGCTGATCCGCGGCGGCCGCCGGCTCGAGGGCGAGGTCGCGATTTCCGGCGCGAAGAACGCGGCGCTGCCGGAGCTGTGCGCGGCGCTGTTGACCGCCGAACCGGTGACCCTCGGCAACGTGCCGCGGCTCCAAGACGTCAGCACCGCGTTGCGCCTGCTCGGCAACATGGGCGTCGAGATCGAGCGCGGCGAGGCCCAGCCGGACCGCGTGACTTTGAACGCCGCGAACGTGACCTCGCGCGAGGCGCCGTACGAGCTCGTCAAGACGATGCGCGCGTCGATCCTCGTGCTCGGGCCGTTGCTCTCGCGCTTCGGCGAGGCGCGGGTCTCGCTGCCGGGCGGCTGCGCGATCGGCTCGCGCCCGGTCGACCAGCACATCAAGGGGCTGCAGGCGATGGGCGCTTCGATCGTCGTCGAGCACGGCTACATCGTCGCGCGGGCGCCGCGCGCGTCCGGCGGCCTGAAGGGCGCGCACATCACGACCGACATGGTCACCGTCACCGGCACCGAGAACCTGATGATGGCGGCAGCGCTCGCCGACGGCGAGACGGTGCTCGAGAACGCCGCGCAGGAACCCGAGATCGTCGACCTCGCCGAAATGCTGATCGCGATGGGCGCGTCGATCGACGGCCACGGCAGCAGCCGGATCCGCATCCGCGGGGTCGAGCGGCTGCACGGCCTCGGCGGCGCGACGAGCCACCGCATCGTGCCGGACCGGATCGAGGCCGGGACCTTTCTCTGCGCGGTCGCGGCGACCGGCGGCGACGTCGTGCTGCGCGGCGCGCGCGCCGACCATCTCGGCGCGGTGATCGACAAGCTCGGCGAAGCCGGCGCGACGATCGAATCAGGGCCCGACTGGATCCGCGTGCGCAGCGCCGAGCGGTTGCGCGCGGTCAGCTTCCGCACGCGCGAGTACCCGGCGTTTCCGACCGACATGCAGGCTCAGTTCATGGTGCTCGACTGCGTCGCCGAAGGCTCGTCGAAGGTCACCGAGACGATCTTCGAGAACCGCTTCATGCACGTCAACGAGCTGGTCCGCCTCGGCGCGTCGATCGAGATCGACGGCAACACCGCGGCCGTGCACGGGGTCGCGAAACTGTCCGGCGCGACCGTGATGGCGACCGACCTGCGCGCGTCGGCGAGCCTCGTGATCGCCGGGCTCGTCGCCGACGGGCAGACGACGATCGAGCGCATCTACCACCTCGACCGCGGCTACGACCAGATGGAAACCAAGTTGCGCGCGATCGGCGCCGACATCGAGCGGGTGCGCTGACGCCGTGATCACGCTGGCCTTGTCGAAAGGGCGGATCTTCGAGGAGACATTGCCGCTGCTGCACGCCGCCGGCATCGATGTCGCCGAGGACCCGGAGAAGAGCCGCAAGCTCATCGTCGGCACGAGCCGCGCCGATGTGCGGCTCGTGCTGGTGCGCGCGTCGGACGTTCCGACCTATGTGCAGCACGGCGGTGCCGATCTCGGCGTCGTCGGCCAGGACACGCTGATCGAGCACGGCGGCCAGGGCCTGTACCAGCCGCTCGACCTCGGCATCGCGCGCTGCCGGATGAGCGTCGCGACGCGCGACGATTTCGACTATGCAGCCGCGGTCCGCCAAGGCTCGCGGCTGCGCGTCGCGACCAAGTTCACGCGCACCGCGAGCGATCATTTCGCGAACAAGGGCGTGCACGTCGACCTGATCAAGCTGTACGGCTCGATGGAGCTCGCGCCGCTGACCGGGCTCGCCGAGGCGATCGTCGATCTGGTCTCGTCGGGCCACACGCTGAAGGCGAACCACCTGGTCGAAGTCGAGCAGATCATGCCGATCTCGGCGCGCCTGATCGTCAACCAGGCGGCGCTGAAACTGAAGGGCGCGACGATCCGCGCAATCATCGATGCCGTCGCTGCGGCGGTGCGCTGAGGGTTACGCCGCCATGCCGGTCGACATCCGCCAGCTCGATACCTCCGATCCGGATTTCGAGGCCCGGCTGCGTCAGGTGCGGCACTGGTCCGCCGAGACCGACCACGCGATCGAGGAACGCGTCGCCGCGATCCTCGACGACGTGCGCGCGCGCGGCGATGCCGCGGTGCTCGACTACACGCGCCGCTTCGATGCGCTGCATGCGAAGTCGGTCGCCGCGCTCGAGATCGGGCAGCCCGAGCTGCAGGCAGCCCTGCGCTCGATTCCTTCGGCGCAGCGCAACGCGCTCGAGGCCGCGGCGCGGCGCGTTCGCGACTTTCACGAGCGTCAGCTCGAGTCGTGCGGGCGCAGCTGGAGCTACCGCGATGCCGACGGCACGCTGCTCGGCCAGAAGGTCACGCCGCTCGACCGCGTCGGCATCTACGTGCCCGGCGGCAAGG
>JBDTXV010000407.1:0-2948 GCA_040006015.1 Caldimonas sp. | reverse complement strand
GTGATCTCGCAGGTCAGCAGCGACGGATCGATGCGGTGCCGCGCCAGCGCCGTCGCGATGCGCTCGACCAGATCGTCCTGGCGCATCTGGAACGCCGACAGGTTGATCGCGACCCGCATCCGCAGCCCCTTGTCGCGCCATGCGCGGGCCTGGCGGCAGGCGTCCTCGATGACCCAGTTGCCGAGCGCGCCGATCAGGCCGAAGCGCTCGGCGACCGGAATGAAGGTGCTCGGGCCGATCATTCCGCGCTTCGGATGCTTCCAGCGCAGCAGCGCTTCGGCCGCGGTGACCTTGCCGCTGCGCGCATCGACCTTCGGCTGGTAGAACAGCTCGAGCTCGTCGGCTTCGAGCGCGAGGCGCAGATCGCGCTGCAGATCGAGCTGGCCGTGCGCATCGGCCTCCATGCTGGGCTCGAAGAAGCAATAACAGGCGCCGCCCGAACGCTTCGCCGCGTACATCGCCGCGTCGGCGCGCGCGATCAGCTTGGTGTGTGCGCCGCCGTCCGGATAGAAGACGATTCCGATCGAGCACGAGATCGCCACTTCGCGGCTGCCGATCGAATACGGCTGGCTCAGCGTCGCAAGCATCCGCGTCGCGACCTGCGCCGCGCTCTGTTCGTCGACCTCGCCTTCGAGCAGCATCAGGAACTCGTCGCCGCCGACGCGCGCCATCGTGTCGGCCGATCGCGCCAACGTGCGCAGCCGCTCGCCGACCTGGCGCAGCACCGCATCGCCGCTGCTGTGCCCGAACGAATCGTTGATCGGCTTGAAGCCGTCGAGGTCGATGAACAGCACCGCGAGCCGCGCCTTCGCCTGATCGACGCGGCCGACCGCGGCGACGAGCTTGTCCTCGAAGACGAGGCGGTTCGGCAGCTTCGTCAACGCGTCGAAGTAGGCGATCTTCTGCAGGTCCGAGTTGGCCTTGCGCAGCGACTGCTCGAGGCCGTCGGCGCGCTCGACCAGATGGCGCTCGATCCGCGACATGAACCGCGTCACCGCGAGCGCGAGCGCCGCGGCGACTCCGGCGAGCAGCGCCGCGTGCGGCGTCGGAAGCCCCGGCACGTTGTCCGGCGCGCCGAACGAGACCGTGTCGCCGATCGACAGCGCGAGCACCGCCGTCAGCGCGACGCCGGCGGCGACCGAGGTCGCGACGGCGTTGTGCCATGCCGGCAGACGCAGCAGGCCTTCGCTCGCCATCACGAAGCAGACGGAGAGTCCGCTCGCGAGCATCAGACCGGCGACGATCGGCCACGACAGGGTGCCGAGCCAGGCCAATCCATTGACCGGTTGCAGCGAGACCTGCATCAGACCCAACAGGACCGCGGTGCCGGCGGCGAGGCCGGCGCTGATGGCGAGCCAGCCGCGCCAGCCCGACAGCGTCACCGCGGCGGCCGCGAACACGCCGAACGCGGTGCCGAGGCTGATCAGCCACGACGCGAGTAGCAGCGCCGGGTCGTGCGAGAGATCGAGATCGCCGTGTCGTGCGAGCAGCATCAGCAGCGTCGCGGCCCACAGGCTCGTGCCCCACGAAGCCGAGCCGCCGAGCAGCCAACCCCACGGGCTCGCGTGACGCTTCGCACGCGCACGCCGAATCATGTCCAGCGCCGCATGAGGCAGGTACAGGCACAGCAGCAACACCGCTGCGAACAGCGCAGCACGGACGGGCGAAGCCCCCATTGAGATTCCTTTTCAGGTCCGACCGCGGCGTGCCGGTCCAGCTGGCGCGCACCGATAGCGACCCGACAAACGTCAGCCGTTTCCAGAGTACCGGTGAGTTATCGGACGCGGGCGGTCGGACTTAACACCGAGCGCCGATTCGGCACCGCGGCGCAGCCGAACTGGGATATCCGCACGCCTCGCGTCGGATCTGCGCAAGCCGGCGCCGCTGAAGGACCAGCTCGGCAACTTCCGGGGATCCGGGTCAGCTCGTGCACTGAGCCCAGAGAAACGGCCGGACCCGCTGCTGCGCGAGCGTGACGCCGAGGCCCGGCTGCGCAGTCAGGTCGAGGAACCCGTCCTTGATGCGGTCCTCGGGCGAGTCTTCCAGCAATTGCACGTAACCTGCCCGCTCCGGGAAATACGGATAGATCTCGAGCGTCGTGAAGTTCGCGATGCAGGCGGCAATCTGCAGCGAGCTCGCGCTGGACAACGCGCTGCCGCAGTTGTGCGGCGCGACCTGCATGTCGTAGGCCTCCGCCATCGCGGCGATCTTCTTGACCTCCATCAAGCCGCCGGTGTTGCCGACGTCGGGCTGCACGATGTCGGCCGCATGCGCCTCGAAGATCTTGCGGAAGCCATGCCGTGTATAGAGGCGCTCGCCGACCGCGACCGGAATGTTCACGCGCTCCGAGATCTTCTTCAGCGCGCCGACGTCGAACGGATCGACCGGCTCCTCGATCCACGCGATGTCGAGCTCCTCGTAGCGCCGGCAGAGGCGAATCGTCTCGGCGGTCGTCAGGCCGCCGCTCAGATCGAGCATCAGCTCGACATCGGGGCCGACCGCGTCGCGCAGCGCCTTGATCTTCTCGAAGGCCAGATTCGCGAACTCGCGATCGACGCTGCGACGGCTGACGTGACGCAGGCCGTTCTCGTCGGCGAACGCGAGCGGATAGCACTTCAACGCGGTGTAGCCGTCGCGCAGCGGCCGCTCCGCCGCCGCGGCCAGCTGCGCCGGCGTCTGCGCAGCGCCGTACCAGCCGTTCGCATAGACGCGGACCTTCTCGCGCATCTTGCCGCCGAGCAATTCGTAGACCGGAACGCCGAGCGCCTTGCCCTTGATGTCCCACAGCGCCTGCTCGATCGCGCTGATGCCGGCGAAGACGATGGCGCCGCCGCCCTTGGCCCAGAACGAGTGGTCGTACATCTCCGACCAGAGCGCCTCGATCCGGAACGGGTCGCGGCCGACGATCATCCGCTCGGCGAGGTCCTTGATCATTCCCGCGGCCGCGG
>JBDTXV010000406.1:0-2953 GCA_040006015.1 Caldimonas sp. | reverse complement strand
GCAAAGGGATCATCCTCGCCGGCGGCTCCGGCACGCGGCTCCATCCGGCCACGCTCGCGATGAGCAAGCAACTGCTGCCGGTCTACGACAAGCCGATGGTCTACTACCCGCTGTCGACGCTGATGCTGGCCGGCATCCGCGAGATCCTGCTGATCAGCACGCCGCAAGACACACCGCGCTTCCAGGCGCTGCTCGGCGACGGCTCGAAGTGGGGCATCGACATCGGCTACTGCGTGCAGCCGAGCCCGGACGGGCTGGCCCAGGCCTTCATCCTCGGCAAGCGCTTCGTCAACGGCGGTCCGAGCTCGCTCGTGCTCGGCGACAACATCTTCTACGGCCACGCGCTGCACGGCCTGCTGCACGACGCCGGAAATCGCTCACGCGGCGCCTCTGTCTTCGCCTATCACGTGCACGACCCGGAACGCTACGGCGTGGTCGCATTCGACGCCGACCGGCGCGCGCTCAGCATCGAGGAGAAGCCCGCGGCGCCGAAAAGCAACTACGCGGTCACCGGCCTCTACTTCTACGACGAGCAGGTCTGCGACATCGCCGCGAGCATCAAGCCGTCGGCACGCGGCGAGCTCGAGATCACCGACGTCAACGCCTGCTATCTGGCGCAGGGCGAACTGAACGTCGAGATCATGGGCCGCGGCTATGCGTGGCTCGACACCGGGACCCACGACAGCCTGCTCGAGGCAGGCCAGTTCATCGCGACGCTCGAAAAGCGCCAGGGCTTGAAGGTCGCGTGTCCCGAAGAGATTGCCTATCGCGCCGGCTGGATCGGCGCCGAACAGCTCGAGGCGCTGGCCGAGCCGCTGCGCAAGAACGGCTACGGGCAATACCTGCAGCAGGTGCTGAAGGACCAGGTCTACTGATGAAAGTCACGCCCACCGCGATTGCCGATGTTCTGGTGATCGAGCCACGCGTCTTCGGCGACGAGCGCGGCTTCTTCCTCGAGAGCTTCAACCAGAAGGCGTTCAACGACGCGATCGGGCAGGCCGTGACCTTCGTCCAGGACAATCACTCGCGCTCGTCGAAGGGAGTCCTGCGCGGGCTTCACTATCAGAAGGCGCCGCATGCGCAGGGCAAGCTGGTGCGGGTTACAAGCGGGTCGGTGTTCGATGTCGCGGTCGATGTCCGACGCGAAAGCGCGACCTTCGGCAAATCGGTCGGCATCGAATTGAACGAAACCAATCACCTTCAGCTCTGGATGCCACCCGGTCTGGCACACGGCTTTCTGGTCTTGAGCGACTGTGCCGATTTTCTCTACAAGACGACCGCGTATTACGAACCGAAGGCCGAGCTGTCGATACGGTGGAACGATCCGGCTTTCTCGATTCAATGGCCGGCGATCGGAATGGCTCCAGTCTTGTCGGCGAAGGACAAGGACGCTCCCCTTTTCGAACGGTCGTCCGCATGAACGCAGAGGCTGCTTTCATCCATCCTCTCGCCGACGTGCAAAGCCCGAACATCGGCAAGGGAACCCGGATTTGGCAGTTCGTTGTCGTCCTGCCAAGAGCCGTGATCGGCGAAGACTGCAACATCTGCTCCCATTGCTTCATCGAGAACGACGTGCTGATCGGGGCCCGCGTGACCATCAAAAGCGGCGTCCAGATCTGGGACGGCATCATGCTCGAAGATGAAGTCTTCATCGGGCCGAACGCCACGTTCACGAACGATCGCAAGCCGCGAAGCAGACAGGCCTTTCGCCGCGAGAACACGATCATCGAGCGCGGCGCATCGATCGGTGCGGGAGCGGTCGTGCTGCCCGGCGTCCGGATTGGCTCGGGCGCGACGGTGGGTGCCGGTGCCGTCGTCACCGCCGACGTCGCCCCTGGCGACACGGTGATCGGAAATCCTGCCCGTCCGTTATGAACCGGGCCTCGTCATTCAAGCGCATAAAGGACCAAGCCGTGTTGATCGAGCAATGCCGAATCATCGATCTACCGAAGATCTCGGATCCGCGCGGAAACCTCACATTCGTCGAAGGTGGAACGCACATTCCTTTCGACATCCGTCGCGTCTATTACCTCTACGATGTCCCCGGCGGATCGGAGCGAGGTGGACACGCTCACAAAGGTCTGTTCCAACTGATCATCGCGATGTCCGGAAGCTTCGACGTCGTGCTCGACGACGGCAACACGAAGCGACGGCATCACCTGAACCGCTCTTATTCCGGGCTCTATGTGTGTCCGATGATCTGGCGCGAGCTGGACAACTTCTCTTCGGGTTCCGTCTGCATGGTCCTCGCATCGAACGTCTACGACGAGAATGACTACTACCGCAATTACGACGAGTTCGTCTCGGTCGCGCGCGGGGCATGATCGAATTTCTCAATCTGCGGCGCGTCAACGCCGAGCACGAAAGTGAGATGCGAGCAGCCATCGACCGGGTGCTCGCGTCGGGCTGGTACATCCTCGGGGAAGAGACGGCGCGCTTCGAAGCCGAATTCGCCGAGTACTGCGGCGTCCGTCACTGCATCGGGGTCGCGAACGGACTCGATGCACTGCAGCTGATCTTGCGCGGCCTCGGTATCGGCCCTGGCGACGAGGTCATCGTTCCGGCCAATACCTTCGTTGCCACCTGGCTGGCGGTAACCAATGTCGGCGCGACACCCATCGCCGCCGAACCGCGTCCGGACACCTTCAACCTCGACCCCGAATCGGTCGAAGCCGCGATCACGCCGCGCACACGGGCCATCCTTCCGGTGCATCTTTACGGGCAACCGGCGGACATGAAACGGATAGGCGAGCTCGGACGAAAATACGGCCTGCACGTCGTCGAGGACGCAGCCCAGGCGCATGGGGCACTGCATGCCGGGCGCCGGGTTGGCGGCTTGGGAATCGCCGCTGCCTTCAGCTTCTATCCCGGCAAGAACCTCGGGGCGCTCGGCGACGGCGGCGCCGTCACGACGAACGATGACGCGCTCGCCGATCGAATTCGCACGCTCGGC
>JBDTXV010000405.1:0-2959 GCA_040006015.1 Caldimonas sp. | reverse complement strand
GGCCGATGAACTATCTCGCGATGTCGTACGACCACCGCATCATCGACGGCCGCGAAGCCGTGCTGGGCCTGGTCGCGATGAAGGACGCGCTCGAGGATCCGGCGCGCCTCCTCTTCGACATCTGATCATGGCGACCGCATTCGACGTGATCGTGATCGGCGCCGGGCCCGGCGGCTACATCGCCGCGATCCGCGCCGCGCAGCTCGGCTTCTCGACCGCCTGCATCGACGACTGGAAGAACGAAAAGGGCGGCCCCGCGCCCGGCGGCACCTGCACCAATGTCGGCTGCATCCCGTCGAAGGCACTGCTGCAGTCGTCCGAGAACTTCGAGCAGGCCGGCCATCATTTCGCCGACCACGGCATCGGCCTGACGAACCTGACGATCGACGTCGCGAAGATGCTCGGCCGCAAGGACATGGTCGTCAAGCAGAACAACGACGGCATCCTCTATCTCTTCAAGAAGAACAAGGTCGCGTTCTTCCATGGCCGCGGCTCGTTGGCGCGCGCGGTCGACGGCGGCTACGAGATCGCGGTCGCCGGCGCGAAGGCGGCAAAGCTGACGGCAAAGCACGTCATCGTCGCGACCGGATCGAACCCGCGCCCATTGCCGGGCGCCGCCTTCGACGAGAAGGCGATCCTGTCGAACGACGGCGCGCTGCGGATACCGGCGGTGCCGAAGACGCTCGGCGTGATCGGCTCGGGCGTGATCGGGCTCGAGATGGGATCGGTCTGGCGCCGGCTCGGCGCCGACGTCACGGTGCTCGAGGCCTTGCCCGAGTTTCTCGGCAGCGTCGATCAGCAGATCGCCGCCGAGGCGCGCAAGGTGTTCGCGAAGCAGGGTTTGAAGATCGAGCTCGGCGTCAAGATCACGAAGGTCGAGCCGAGCGGCAAGGCCGTCACCGTCTCGTACGCCGATGCGAAGGGAACCGAGCAGAAGCTCGTTTGCGAAAAGCTGATCGTCTCGATCGGCCGGGTACCGAATACCGCCGGACTCGGCGCCGAAGCGGTGGGGCTGAAGATCGACGAGCGTGGCTTCGTCGATGTCGACGCCGATTGCCGGACCAATCTGCGCGGTGTCTGGGCCATCGGCGACGTCGTACGCGGTCCGATGCTGGCACACAAGGCCGAGGAAGAAGGCGTCGCGGTGGCCGAGCGCATCGCCGGCCAGCACGGCCACGTCGACTTCAACACTGTGCCGTGGGTGATCTACACCCACCCCGAGATCGCCTGGGTCGGGCAGACCGAGCAGCAGCTGAAGGCTGCCGGCCGCGCGTACAAGGCCGGCACGTTTCCGTTTCTCGCGAACGGCCGGGCTCGCGCGCTCGGCGACACGACCGGAATGGTCAAGTTCCTCGCCGACGCGAAGACCGACGAGGTGCTGGGCGTGCACATCGTCGGCCCGATGGCGTCCGAGCTGATCGCCGAAGCCGTCGTCGCGATGGAGTTCCGGGCGTCGTCGGAAGACATTGCCCGCATTTGCCACGCGCACCCGTCGCTTTCCGAGGCGACGAAGGAAGCTGCGCTGGCCGTCGACAAGCGCGCGTTGAATTTCTGAGTGTCCGTTCGCGAACTCTACGAACGCACGCTCGCGGAGCGGGGTTATCTGCCCGATCCGGCTCAGTTGCGCGCGATCGACTCGCTCGAGCGTTGCGAGAACGAATGGGCCGACTACAAGGCGCGACGCGGCAACGCGCTGACGAAGCTCATTTCCAGACCGCCGATCCCGCGCGGCGTCTACATGCACGGCGGGGTCGGCAGGGGCAAGAGCTTCCTGATGGACTGCTTTTTCAACGCGGTGCCGCTGCAGCGCAAGACCCGGCTCCACTTCCATGAGTTCATGCGCGAGGTCCATCGCGAGCTCGCCGAGCTGCACGGCATCGTCAATCCGCTGCAGGAACTCGGCCAGCGGATTTCGCGCCGCTATCGGCTGATCTGCTTCGACGAGTTCCATGTTTCGGACATTACCGATGCGATGATCCTGCACCGGCTGCTCGAGGCCATGTTCGCGAATCGGGTCAGCATCGTCACGACGTCGAACTTCGCTCCAGATGATCTGTATCCGAACGGTTTGCACCGCGACCGCATCCTGCCGGCGATCGAGCTGCTGAAGGAGCGTCTCGACATCGTCAGCGTCGACAACGGCGTCGACTATCGGCGCACGACGCTGCAGCAGCTCGCGCTTTATCACACGCCGCTCGGTCCGGAAGCCGACGCGGCGATGAGCCTCGCGTTCGAGCAGCTTGCCGAGGCGCGCGACCAAGACCCGGTGCTGAAGATCGAGCATCGGGAGATCCGCGCGCGACGCCGCGCCGGCGGCGTCGTCTGGTTCGATTTCAGGGTCTTGTGCGGCGGTCCGCGTTCGCAGAACGACTACCTCGAGATCAGCACGCAATTCCACACGCTTCTGCTGTCGGGCGTGCCGCAGATGTCGCCGCGGCTCGCCTCGGAAGCGCGCCGTTTCACGTTGCTGGTCGACGTGCTGTACGACCGTCGCGTCAAGCTGATCGTATCGGCCGAGGTTCCGGCCGACGCGTTGTATACCGAAGGTCCGCTTGCGCACGAATTCGTTCGCACCGCGTCGAGACTGCGCGAAATGCGAACCCCCGATTTTCTCGCGCTGGCCAGGCGCGATGTCGATACCTCTCTTACATGAAGCCCGTCGTCGCGTTTTCGATCGTCATGGCGCTTTTCGCGGCAGCGGGCTTCGCAAGCCCGGCGCGCGCGCAGGCCGCATCGACGCCGAAGTCCGGGCGCGAGCGCATCGCCGACGAGCGCGCGGCCGCGCAGGCGCGTTTTAGCGCGCGCCAGCGCGCCTGCCTCGAGCGTTTCGTCGTAACCTCGTGCGTCGAGGATGCGCAACGCGAGCGCCGCGAAACGCTTTCGCGCCTGCGCCACGAGCAGAATCTGCTCGACGAGATCGAGCGCAAGACGCGGGCGGCCGAACGCCGCGAATCGATAC
>JBDTXV010000404.1:0-2962 GCA_040006015.1 Caldimonas sp. | reverse complement strand
GGGACGTCGCCAGCTGCGCCTGCACGCGGGTCAGGACTTCGGAGAAGACCGTTGACTCGGAAAACTCGACTGCAAGCAGCGTCGTTTCCTCGTGGCGCGAAACGGATCGTTCACGCAGGCCGATGCTGAACTCGGCCTGATGGCAATGGCGATACAGCAGAACGAGAAAGACTGCTGCCGACCTCGCCGCGAACTCGCTGTGGCTTCCGGCCGCGCCGGAACGACGCTCGCGTGCGGGGCCAATGGCGATCCGGATCGTCTGCGCCGGGACCGCGACCTCGTCGGCCCGGGTCGGTCGCCGAGCCTGCAACTCGACGCGGGCCGGAGCCTGTGGCGATCGGACGATGCCGGCCGGACGCGACGTCAGGACCAGGTCGTCCGGAGTGATTTCATCGCCGATCGAGGCTATCGGATCCGCCACTACAACTGCGCCCGCTCGGTGAGGCAGGTCTCGAGAGAAAAACGCAATTGTGCTCGACTCAGCTCGCAGCGGCCTCGTCGAACGTGACAAGTATTGCCTCATCGAGCTCCGACTCGGGCAGTGAAATCCGGCTGACTCGGCACCGAGGATCGTTGCGCCACACACTCGCGAACAAGCAATGGTGGTAGATCACACGTAGAGAGACCAGAGAGCCCAGTCGCCGGTACTTCTCGATCAGGCGTTCCTTGAAGCGCTCCATCACCTTTTCATTGAACGGATTCCACAGATAGAACAGCGTGGCGGAGTCGGGCAGCGACGACAGCGCATCGCCGGCGACGATGGTTACCTTGTCATTGGCCTTGAATCGCAGCGCGACTTCCGCGGCAAAGCGCTTGTCGAGCTCGAGACCGAAGATCGCCGCCGCCCTGCCGTCGTCGGCAACCCAGTTCAACACCCGGCCGCGACCGCAGCCGACATCGACGAACACATCGCCGGGCCGCAAGAACGGACCCAGCAGCAGCGGGATCAACGCATGCTTGGTGCTGACGGTGTGGGTCGCACCGAGATGTGCGTAGCGGGTCGGATGCACGCCACCGGTGTAGCCGCCGTGTCTGAGATCGTGGAGCGCAGATTTCACCTTGCGGGCAATTCGGGATAGCAGATTCATGGTCTCGCCTCGATTCCGGGCCTTGGCGCCGGGCGCATGCGGAACAGCATCGCCTCGACCCGTTTGAGGATCTTCTCTCGCACCCCGGATGCCTTGATGTCGAAGAACCACGCTCCCGCTTCTTCCAGCACCGCGGCGATGTATTTTTCCTGAAGGATGGTTCGAGCCTTGTTCGCGAATCTGGCGGCATTGATCGCGGTCAACGGCTCGGCGCCGTACCACGCCAGGCGAGGGCAGGTCCCGAACAGCCAGGCCTCGATATGTTCGGCCATCGCGCGATCGAGTCGAGGCGAAAAGAACTCCTCGAGATTGCCGGACGTCCGTATCAGCGCGTCGACCTCCGGGAAATGAAGCTTGTGGCCCAGCAGGTCCAGGGCCGGCCGGTTCAACGCGAAGATGCTCGTCGTCAACCAACGGTGCGCCCGCTTGCCCTCGATCGCATACGACCGCGGCATCGACTCGACTTGGCCGGCGGCCTGCGGCGCCGTCTCGTTCGGCGCCTGCTTCAGTACCGAAACGAGGTGCCGCCGATAGACTGTCGAGAAGTTGTGGTGCACCGAGAACGTGTCGTTCGCAAACACGACCCAGTCGAGATCCGCATCGGCGCAACGGCGCAGGCCCGCTTGATACGCTCCGAACTCGAAACCGGTGTTGTCATGGAGCTCGACATCGAAACCGCGGATGCTCGTGCTCTGCGCCTGCAGTTGCGGCAGCAGCTCGGGGCGGTTCGCGACCGCGATCACCGCCTGCGCACCGGTCCGGCGGGCCAGATCGGCAACGGCCTCCAGGCTCCGCTGAAGATAACCCGGGTAGTAGTGGACCGAGACGATTCCTACGCGTGACATCTGATCAATTCCCGTCACCGGTGCACCGCAGCGCTACGGTCCGACGCGATCGTCTGCAGTTCTGCACAGGCCTAGGCGCTCGACGAGAGCGCCCGCTTGCGGACGAGATCGACATACAGCCGCTCGTGGGCGTCCAGGTAGTGCGACCAATCGAACCGATCGCGGAGCCGCTCTGCGCGCCGTTGCATGGACCCCGCAGGCGGCACCGAGCCGAGGACCGACGACACTGCCGCAGCCAGTCTGTGCGGCGACCGAACCGGAACGACCCGTGCAGCAGCGTCGTCCGCGCATATCGAACGTATCGCACCGGTATCCGTTCCGACGATCCGCGGCACGACTCCTGCGGCTTCGATGAACGCGAGGCAGAAACCTTCCTCGTGCGACGGCTGCACGTAGACATCGGCATGACGAAGGGCCTCGTTGCGTGCCTCGTTCGAGAGGCCATGGAGCAGTTCCACCTGCGAGTCCAGCCCTAGCCGTTCGCTGGAGCGAAGCAGGAAATCCGCGTAGCTGCGATCCCGAACCTCGCCGATGATCTTGTATTTCGCGCCGGGAAAGTCGCGGGCGAGTTCAGGCAGCGCCGCGATCATGTCGTGCTGGCCCTTCGTATGCGCCAAACCGCCCACCGTGACGATTTCGGGACTCGGGCCGACCTCTTTCGGGGCGGCTTCGCCTTCGTTCGCCTCTGCGTCGTGACCGAGAGAAATCAGCGAAGTGTTCGCCGCGGCGCAGCCGTAGCGCATCACGATGCGGCGAACGAACTCGCTGTGCACGACGACATGCGGCATGACGCCGCGACTGAGCAGCCACCGCCACGCCAGCGTATTCGGCAGGAAGCGCATGTACCGCGCCCCATAGTGAAGGGCCTCATTGCCGTGAAAGAGCGCGACCTTGCGCTCGTACGGCGGCGCCGAATGGCACGTGAACACCCACGGATACCGGCCGAGGGTCGCCGCAATCTGCGCCGTTCCACGCGAACCCATCGCCATCACGTGAACCAGATCGGGCGCGAAGCCGTCGAGGGCGGCG
>JBDTXV010000403.1:0-2966 GCA_040006015.1 Caldimonas sp. | reverse complement strand
CACAACCGCGCGCTGATCGAGTCGATCGCCGCACTCGAGCACAAGGCGCGGCGCGAGGACGTGCTCGTCGACGACGAAGCGATCGCCGCGTTCTACGCCGAGCACGTGCCGGCGGGCATGTACTCGCGCGCCGCGTTCGAGCACTGGCGGCGCTCGGACGAGCGCACGCTTCCACGGCGCCTGTTCATGTCGCGCGACGCGCTGATGCGTCATTCGGCGGCGGCCGTCACCGAAACGCTGTTTCCCGGCTCACTGCGCGTCGCCGGCGCCGACCTGCCGCTCGCCTATCGCTTCGCGCCCGGTCATCCGCTCGACGGCTTGACGCTGACGGTGCCGCTCGCGCGGCTCAACCAGGTCGAACCGGCGGTGCTGTCCTGGCTCGTGCCCGGCATGATCCGCGAGAAAGTCACGCACGTGCTGAAGGCGCTGCCGAAGGCGTGGCGCAACCGGCTCGTTCCGCTGCCCGACACGGTGACTGCATTTCTCGAGCAGCCGCGTGCGTCCGGCGCGGCGCTGAACGACGCGCTGCGCGGATATCTGACGCTGCGGCTGGGCGAAGCGCCGCCGCCGGGCGCGCTGGCGGCGATCGAGATGCCGCCGCATCTGTCCGTCAATGTCCGCGTCGTCGATGCGGCCGGCGAAGAGCTCGCGAACGATCGCGACGTCGCCGCGTTGCAGGCGCGGCTTCGCGACGCCGCCCGGCTGTCGTTCGCGGCCGAAGAGCCTGCGTTCGAGCGGCGCGGGCTGCGCCGCTGGGACTTCGGCGCGTTGCCGCCGACGCTGACGATCGGCGGCGGGTCCGCGCGCATCACCGGCTATCCGGCCCTTCTCGACGACGCCGACGGCGCGGCGCTGACGCTGCTCGACACGCAGGCCGCCGCCGAGGCCGCGGCGCGGCGCGGCGTCGCGCGGCTGATCGCCTTCGAGCTTGGCGACGCGCCGCTGCGAACGCTGCGCAGCGCGCCGGCGTGGACGTCGATCGGACTGCCACTGCGCGGCGTGGCGACCGTCGACAAGCTGCAGGACGACCTGCGCGCCGCCGTCATCGATCGCGCCTTCATCGGCGACGACCCGCTGCCGCGCGACCACGATGCGTTCTCGGCCCAGGTGCGGCGCGCGCGTACGCGGTTGCCGGCCGTCATCGACAGCGCCGTGCGGCTGGTCGCGGCGATCGCTGCCGATTACCAGGCGCTCACGCAGCAGCTGGCGGCGATGCCGGCCTCGCAACGGATGCTGGCCAACGAAGTCCGGGCGCAGCGCGATGCGCTGGTGACATCCGGCTTCCTCGCGTCGACGCCATGGGAGGCGCTGACGCACATGCCGCGCTACCTGCAGGCGATGCTGCGGCGCATCCAGCGCTTCGCGCAGAACCCGGACCGGGATGCCCGCCATGCGGCCCAGGTGAACGACTGGTGGCGGCGCTACAGCGAGCGGCGGGCGGCCGAGGCCCGCAGCGGAATGGTTTCGCCCCGGCTCGACGCGTTCCGCTGGCTGCTCGAGGAATTGCGCGTCTCGCTGTTCGCACAGGAACTGAAGACGCCGGCGCCGGTATCGTTCAAGCGTATCGAAAAAGCCTGGGCCGACTTGTCGCGCGACGGTTAGCGGACCCTTTCAGGTGGCATACAATCGGCCCCCGTGCTAGAGTCAGTTGGCCAAAAAGCCCGCTAAATCATTGAAGTCACTGGAAGCGCACACTGCTGACGTCGATGCGTAGCTCGAGCCTGTGCCCCAGAACGTAACGACCAGCGCTGCGCCTGCGCGTCGCCCCATCCCCCGGGAGCTGGCGAAAATCCTCGCCGACTGCCGCGACATCACCGTCCAGCGGCTGCTGCTGTCGTTCACGACGCTGCTCGATCGCGTGTGCGACATGCTGATGGAGCGCGCCGGCAGGTCGGACGCGCGCGCCGAGCAGCAGACGCTTCTCGACGCACGACAGGCGCTCGTTCGCGACCGCGCGGCGGTGATGGTGGAATTCGAGAAGCGCCTGCGGACGCACATCGAGGAGCGCGTATCCGGCCGCTCCGATGAGAAGGCCGACTTCTCGAAGGTGGACGCGACGAAGCTCGCGCTGATGGATCTCAACACCGTCGACGAATCGGTGCTCGTCGGGAACATCGTGCGCGTCGTCGAGAACGTCTGCCACGAAGAGCTGGTCACGCTGAACCGCGGCGTCGGTCACCTGCTCGGCAAGCCGCATCTCGAGGCGTCGGAGAACCCGCTCGGGCCGGCGACGTTCGTCAGCGCCTTCGCGGAGGCGCTCGGCACGCTGCAGACCGAGGGGCGCGCGAAATTCCAGATCCTGAAAGAGCTCAATCTCGCGCCGCTCGGCGAAGTGGCGTCGATCTATGCCGACGTCAATCGCCATCTCGCGAACCTGCGAATCGTTCCCGCGGGAAAGCTGAAGCCGGCGACCGCGCGCGCCGGCAAGACGGCGGCGCCGGGCAAGCGCGACGCCGACGAGACCGCCGAGCCCGCCGCGTCGGCGCCGTCCGAAGTGGACGTGATGGCGATGTTTCGCAAGATGTCGTCGCACGGCGGCTTCCCGCTGACCGGCCGCCCGCCGCCGCCGAACCGAGTCTATCCGTCGCTGCCGCCGACCGCGTCGGGCTACGTGCCGGGACCTCCGATCGTCGCGACCCCCGGCCTGCGCGAGGGGCTGACGCGGTTGCAGCAGGGGCAGACGGATTTCGACGTCGAGGGCATGCAGGTCGCGTTCGCCGGCATTCCGGAGGGCATGCACAACGTCCTGCGCGACCTGCAGGATTCGCCGCTCGGCCAGCGTGCGAACCAGCTCGAGGCGATGACGATCGAGATGGTCGCGATGCTGTTCGATTTCATCTTCGAGACGCGCGACCTGCCGGACGGCATCAAGGCACTGCTGGCCCGGCTGCAGATTCCCGTGCTGAAGGTCGCGATGCTGGACGGCGCGTTCTTCGCGAAGAAGACGCATCCGTCGCGCCTGCTCG
>JBDTXV010000402.1:0-2970 GCA_040006015.1 Caldimonas sp. | reverse complement strand
AGATGAACGTGTTCGCGATCGGCTTCCCGGTCACGGTCTCGGTCGGCCTGGTCGGCGTGCTGCTGACCTTGCCGATGATGCAGATGCCGTTCACGATGGCGCTCGAGCGGATGCTCGCCCACTTCCAGTAGCGACGCGCGCAGGCGGCGAGCGCTCGCCGCCGATCACTTGCCGACCGTCGCCCACGCGACCTCGAGCCAGTTGTCGGCGCGGTGCACGACGCCGACGTTCGAGCGCGCCGCCCACGGAATGACTTGGCGGTGCAGCGGCAGCGTGTGGACGTTTTCCTTGTACTCGCGCAGCGCGGCCTTGACGAGCTGCTCGCGCTTCTTCGGATCGGCCTCGACGCTCGACTGCGCCGCGAGCGCGTCGAAATTGTCGTTCTTCGAGTGGCCGTAGTTGTAGAAGCCGACGCCCTTCTCGCCGACGTTGCGCATCACCGGCGTCAGCACCGTCTCGGCATCGGTGATCGCGCCGCCCCAGCCGAGCATGTACATGCTCAAGTCGTACTTCTCGAGCTTCGGGAAGTAGGTCGCGCGCGGCTGCGCGACGACCTTGACCTTGACCTTCAGCTGCGCCCACATCCCGGCGAGCGCGATGCAGATCTGCTCGTCGTTGATGTAGCGATTGTTCGGGCAGTCGAGCTGGACCTCGAAGCCGTCGCCGTAACCGGCGTCGGCCATCAGCTTCTTCGCCGCGGCGAGGTCGTACGGGAAGCGCTTCTCGAGCTCGGGGTCGTTGTAGGCGCCGAGCGGCGACGGCGTCATCCCGCCGGTCGGAAAGCTCTGCCCGTTCATCAGTTTGCTTTTCAGCGTCTCGATGTCGATCGCCTGATACAGCGCCTTGCGCACGCGCAGGTCCTTGAACGGATTCTTGCCCTTGACGCTGCTGTACAGCAGCTCGTCGCGGCCCTGGTCCATGCCGATGAAGACGATGCGGTTCTCGGGGCCGTCGATGATCTTGATGCCGGGGGTGTTGCGCAGCTTCGCGACATCGCGAGGCGCCGGGTCGAGCACGAAATCGATCTCGCCGGAGACCAGCGCGGCGAGGCGCGTCGCGTCGTTCGAGATCGGCGTGAAGACGATCTCCTGGACATTGCCTTCGATCTTGCCCCAGTAGTTCGGATTGCGCTTGTAGACCGTCTTGATGCCGGGCGCACGGCTGACCAGCATGTACGGCCCGGTGCCGTTCGAATTCAGCGACGTGTAGCTCTCTTCCTTGTTCTTGAAGTCGAGCGGCTTCGTCACCTTGTTCTTCTCGCTCCAGCTCTTGCTCATGATCCACAGCGAGTCGAGGTGCTCCAGGAAGATCGGATCGACCGCGGTCAGCTGGAATTCGACGGTCAGGTCGTCGACCTTCTTCGGCGTGCCGACCGCGCTCGCGTAATTGTTGATCTGCGAGGTCTGCTGCTGGCCGCGGATGATCGAATAGACGACGTCGTCGGCGGTGAACGGCGAGCCGTCCTGGAACTTGACGTTGGGCCGCAGCTTGAAGCGCCACAGCAGCGGCGAGACCTGTGTCCATTCGGTCGCGAGGCCGGGGACGATCGCGAGCTGCCGGTCCCGGCTGGTCAGCCGCTCGTAGACCTGACCGTTCATCATGTTGGTCATCGACTCGTTCTGCGAGTGCGGGTCCATCGTCTGCGGATCGCCCTGCGAGGCCCAGCGCAGGGTCTGCGCGTCCACGCTGGCGAGGCCGAAGACAGCGAGCAGTGCCACCGAAAGAAGACGTTTCATTTCCCGCTCCGGCAAGTGTCGAAAGCCGCGAGTTTAGGTCGCCGCGCCGGACCGCGACGTCGGGAATACGTGGTCGGCCCCGGGACCGGGGCGCGGACTAGAACTGGTTCGGGCCGCGGAAGCGCGACTCGGGCACCGTCTTCACGTCGCCGGGCAGCGACGCGAGGTACGCCGACAGGCTCTTCAGTTCCGGATGCGTGAACGGCCGCGCCATACCCATCATGATCGCGTTGCTGCGGCCGACGTGAGGGTTCTTGTCGGTCTGGTACGCCTTCAGCGCCGCGTAGAGGTAGTCGGCATGCTGGCCGGCGAGCTTCGGATAGGTCGGATCGATCGGCGTGCTGAAGTTGGCGCCGTGACACGACGCGCAATTGGCCTGCGCGAGCAGCTTCGCGACTTCGGGAGCGGGCTGGATCGACGCCTGCGCCGGAAGCGGATCGCTGCCGGTCTTGCCGAGGCTCTCGTAGAACGCGGCGACATCGGCGATGTCCTGGTCGGTCAGCGACGAGGCGATCGCGCGCATCGTCGGATGCTTGCGATCGCCTTTGCGATACGCGGTCAGCGCCGAGACGATGTAGCGCGCGCCCTGGCCGGCGATCTTCGGCACCTTGTAGACCTCGGGAAACGTCCCCTGATAGTTCGGGATGTTGTGGCAGCCGATGCACATCGCGACCTTCATCGAGCCGGCCGTCTTGTCGCCGGGCTTCGCGTCCTGCGCCGCGGCCGGGAAGGCGAATGCGAGGCTGGCCGCCAGCGCGAGCGTCGATGAGAGCAGCTTGTTCATGTTTCCGGCGCGAGGATTCGGTTCAACCTTCAATTATAGGGCGGCCCTTATACTGGATCGACACCCCGAAGACGGCTGCAATGAAGTTCGAAGGCTCCGAGAGTTACGTCGCCACTCCCGATCTGATGCTCGCGGTCAATGCCGCTGCGACGCTGAAACGCCCGCTGCTCGTCAAGGGCGAGCCGGGCACCGGCAAGACGATGCTCGCCGAGGAAGTCGCGCAGGCGCTCGGCATGCCGCTCCTGCAATGGCACATCAAGAGCACGACGAAGGCGCAGCAGGGACTCTACGAATACGACGCGGTCAGCCGCCTGCGCGACAGCCAGCTCGGCGACGCGCGCGTCAAGGACATCCACAACTACATCGTCAAGGGCGTGCTGTGGCAGGCCTTCAGCGCCGAGCAGCCGGTCGTGCTGCTGATCGACGAGATCGACAAGGCCGACATCGAAT
>JBDTXV010000401.1:0-2979 GCA_040006015.1 Caldimonas sp. | reverse complement strand
GAAAGGCCGCGTCGACCGCAGCGCGAACACGACGCCGGGCAACAAGAAGGGCGGATTGAGCAACATCGTCGAGAAGGCGATGGGCTCGATCGTCAAGTCGGGCTCGGCGCCGATCACCGGCGTGCTGTCACCCGGCGAGAAGCTGAAGGATCGTGGCATCACCCGCGGCCTCGTCTACGCCGCGACGCCGGCGAGCGACTTCATCTGCGGCACCTTGCAGGTGGCAGCCGGGATCAATCTGCACGTCTTCACGACCGGCCGCGGCACGCCGTACGGGCTGGCCGAAGTGCCGGTGATCAAGGTCGCGACGCGCAGCGACCTCGCGCGCCGCTGGCACGACCTGATGGACGTCAACGCCGGGCGCATCGCCGACGGCGCCGCGACGATCGAGGAAGTCGGCTGGGAGCTCTTTCGCCTGATGCTCGACGTCGCGAGCGGCCGCAAAAAGACCTGGGCCGAGCACTGGAAGCTGCACAACGCGCTGGTGCTGTTCAACCCGGCGCCGGTGACATGAGCGACTACGCGCCGAACCTGCGCTATCCCGATCCGGCGGTACAGATCCTCGACCCGGGCTTCGCGAAGTACCGCATCTACAGCAGCAGCGTCGAGCGCCTCGCGACCGGCATGCGCTGGGCCGAGGGACCGGTGTACTTTCCCGATGGCGGCTATCTGCTCGTCAGCGACATCCCGAACAACCGGATCATGAAGTACAGCGAGCAGGACGGCAGCTTCACCGTCTTCCGCAGTCCGTCGAATTACGCGAACGGCAACACGCGCGATCGACAGGGCCGGCTCGTCACCTGCGAACACTCGGTGACGCGCCGCATCACGCGCACCGAGAACGACGGCAAGATCACCGTGCTCGCCGACGGCTTCGACGGCAAGAGACTGAACGCCCCGAACGACATCGTCTGCAAGTCCGACGGCAGCATCTGGTTCACCGATCCGCTGTTCGGCATCAACGGCGAATGGGAAGGCGCGAAGGCCGAGCCCGAGCAGGCGACGACGAACGTCTACCGGATCGGCAGCGACGGCGCGATCGCCGCGGTGCTGACCGACCTCGGCAATCCGAACGGCCTCGCGTTCTCGCCCGACGAGAAGAAGCTCTATGTCGTCGAGTGCAGGTTGACGCCGAACCGCAGCATCTGGAGCTACGACGTCGGCGCCGACGGAATCACGCTCTCGAACAGGACCAGGCTGATCGATGCCGCGGACCACGGCGCGATCGACGGATTCCGCGTCGACCGCGACGGCAACCTCTGGTGCGGCTGGGGCAGCAACAACGTGCTGAATGCCGAGCCGGTCGAGATCGGCGGCCGCAAGGTCTACACGTTGAAGGGCAAGTCCGAAGATCTCGACGGCGTGATGGTGTTCGATTCGCAAGGCAAGCCGCTCGCGCACATCCGTCTGCCCGAGCGCTGCGCCAATCTCTGCTTCGGCGGCCCGAAGAACAACCGTGTCTACATGGCGAGCTCGCACTCGCTGTACGCGCTGTACGTCGAATCGCGCGGCGCGACCTGAACCGGCGTCAGGCCTTCGCGGTTCGGCGCGCCGGCGCGAGCCAGCGGCCGATGATCGCGAGGCCGGCGATCATGAACGCCATCCCGCCGGGGACCCACATGATCAGCCCGCCGAGCTGCTGATCCTCCAGCGCGGAGAGGCCGAACGCGCGGGCTTCGTTGCCGGCGTACCACGGCGATGGCGCGAAGGTCAGCAGCGCGCCGAGCGCGCTGGTGTGCAGCATCGTCGTGAAGAGCGAAGCGATCGCGCTGCCTTTCGGGCGGCGCGCGCGTCCGCCGAACACGCTCCACCAGTACGCCAGCGCCGAGCCGAAAAACGACGCGTGCTGCAGGATGTGCAGCAACGGGCTGCGCAACGCGGCACTGAAGAACGGCGGCAGGTGCCAGACCCAGAGCGCGAGCGCATGCAGAACCCACGCGCCGAGCGGAAGCATCGTCAGCGCGCCGATCGTCTGCACGGTCGGCCACTTCGCCGCGGCCGCGAACCAGCGCTGCGCGGCGGCCGAGGCGGCCCAGGTCCACGCTTCGAGCGGACGCCCGAGCACGATCAGCGGCGCCGCGACGACCATCAGCAGCTCGTGCTGGACCATGTGCAGTGCGAACGACCGGTCCGCGAACGAGTCGATCGGCGACAGCAGGCTCGCCGCGAGAACGGCCCAGCCGGCGACGAAGCTCGCCGCCTCGGCGCGCCGGACGCCGCGGCCGACGCCGGCCTTGCGCCACAACGCGGCGACACCGCGTGCGTAGAAAATCGCGCCGGCGACGAGCGCGGCGATCAGCGCGATCAGGAATGCGCGCTCGACTCCGGCTTCGCCCGCGTCGCCGCTCGCGTGAGCGAAGGCCGGACCGGAGGCGAGCAGTCCGGTGCAGAGGAGCGCAGTCAGGCGATGCACGGAGAGATCGACCAGGTCGGAATCCAGATCGCCACGATCGCGAGCGCCGCAGTGCCGCGACCGTCGTCGCGACGCCGGCCAGAAAGAAGAGTTGCGGCGCGGACTCGCCGTGGCCCGTCGGTCGCGCGCGAAGGCGAGGGCTGGCAGATCGAGAGCGCCGGCGCCATCAGTGCCGGTTCGCCAGTCGCGTGCCAGTTTTCATGTTGAGAGAAAAACTCTCAGGCTCTCAGCGCGGAGCACCTCTCAGAAGCGCTCGACCCAGGGCCGCACCTCGATCTCCCAGGACCAGGCGCTGCGCGGTTGCGCAAGCAGGTGCACATAGGTGGCGGCAATGGCGTCGGGATCGAGGTGCGCGTCCTGGCCGTCGTTCGGCGCGCCGGCGCTGCGGATTCCGCCGTCGATGACGACGTGAGCGACATGGATGCCTTGCGGCGCGAGCTCGCGCGCCATGCTCTGCGCGAGGCCGCGTAGCGCGAACTTGCCCATCGCGAACGCGGCCGATTGCGCGAAACCCTTGACCCCGGCCGAAGCGCCCGTGAAGAGCACCGCACCGTGCCGCTCGGGCA
>JBDTXV010000400.1:0-2980 GCA_040006015.1 Caldimonas sp. | reverse complement strand
CCCGAGCCGATCAGGAAGATCATCGGCGACCTTTCGAACGAGGAGCGTGTCCTCGTCGGCCTCGACGTGCAGCCGGTGCGCTGAGGTTGCCCGGGATGACGTCTTCGAAAAGCAGCGATGCGGCGCCCGCCCGATCGTCGAGCGATGCCGCGCTGGAGCCCTACGTTTTCCGGCTCTACGTCGGCGGCTCTACACCGGCCTCGGCGCGCGCCGTCGTAAATGCGCGGCGCATCTTCGAAAAGCATCTGAAGGGACGCTACCGGCTCGAGATTCTCGACGTCGCCGACAACATCGTGAGGGCGACGCTCGACCAGGTCGTCGCGACCCCGACGCTGGTCAAGCTTGCACCGCTGCCGTTGCGCCGGTTCATCGGCGATCTCTCGAACGTCGAGCGCATCGTCGACGGGCTCTATCTGAACACGACGGGATGAACACCGGCTCCCCGCGCATCGAGACGCTGCGGTTCGAGAACGCCGAACTGCATGCGCGCCTCGAGGAGGCCGAAGAGACGCTCGCGGCGATTCGACGCGGTGATGTCGACGCGCTCGTCGTCGGCGACGACGTCTATGTTCTAGACAGCGCGAACGCGGCGAATAACAAGCTGCGCAAGGACGTCCTTGCGCAGATCGAGGATGCGGTACTCGCGTTCGACAACGACGATCACGTGATGTTCATGAATGCCGCGGCGGAGCGCCAATATCGAAGGAGCGTCTCTGAAACGCTCGGGCATTCGAAGCTCGAGCTGTACGCCGAGACCTGGCCCGATTCCGGGCTCGAGGCGGCGTCGCGCCAGCACCTCGAAACGACCGGCGCCTATCGCGCACACACGATCCATCGCCGCAACGACGGCGGTGCGATGCACGTCGAATCGACCGTGTCGCGGCTGCGCGATGCCGACGGACGGCCGAGCGGCACGCTGGCCGTGATCCGCGATATCAGCGAGCGGGTCGCGGCGGAGCAGACGCTGCGCGCGGCGACCGAGGCGCTGGCGCGGCGCGAACGCCAGTTCTCGACCTTGGTCGAGAACTCGCCCGACATCCTGACCCGGTTCGACCGGGATCTCCGCCACCGCTACGTCAGTCCGATCATCGAGCGCTACACCGGCCGGTCGCCGAGCGAGTTTCTGGGCAAGTCGCACGCCGAAGTCGGCATGCCCGAAGAGCTGTGCGCGATGTGGGGAGCGGCGCTGCGCAAGGTGTTCGAGACCGGCCAAGTCGGCCGCAATCGTTTCAGCATCACGTCGATCGCGGACACCGAGTCCTTCTTCGATGCGCGGCTGGTGCCCGAATTCGGCGCCGACGGCCGGGTCGAATCGGTGCTGTCGATCGCGTCGGACGTGACCGAGCATGAGCTCGCCGACGCCGCGCGCCGGGTCGCCGAGGAAGCGCTGCGCGAGGCCGATCGGCGCAAGGACGAATTCCTCGCGACGCTCGCGCACGAGCTGCGCAATCCTCTCGCGCCGATCCGCAATGCGATCGAGATCATGCACCTGACGCGCGAGCCCGGCGTGCATGCGAATGCGCGCAGCATCATCGAGCGCCAGGTGCGGCAGATGGTGCATCTGGTCGACGATCTGCTCGACGTGAGCCGCATCAGCCAAGGCAAGGTCGACCTGCGCCGGCAGCTCGTCGACGTCGCCGCGCTGGTCGAGGCGGCGGTCGAGACGAGCCGCCCGTTGATCGACGCCGCCGGACACGAGCTGACGATCCGGTTGCCGGCGCCGCGGACGCTGATGGTCGATGCCGACGTCACGCGCCTGACCCAGATCATCGCGAACCTGCTGAACAATGCCGCGAAGTACACGCCGCAGGGCGGTCGCATCGAGGTCGGCGCCGAACGCGACGACGGCTTCGCGGTGATCGGCGTGCAGGACTCGGGCCTCGGCATTCCGCCCGAAATGCTGCCGCGCGTCTTCGACATGTTCGCCCAGGTCGACCGCAGTCTCGAGCGCGCGCAGGGCGGCCTCGGCATCGGCCTCGCGCTGGTCAAGACGCTGGTCGAGCTGCACGGCGGTTCGGTGCAGGTGCAGAGCGCGGGACGCGGGCAGGGCTCGTCCTTCAAGGTCCGCCTGCCGCTCGCCGCGGCCGCCGCGCCATGGCCCGACCCGGCGGCGCCGCTGCCGCTGCAAACCCGCGTGGCGACCGACCTGCAAGTGCTGATCGTCGACGACAACGTCGACAGCGCGGAGAGCCTGGCGAGCGTGCTCGAAGCGCTCGGCTATCGCACGCGCACCGCTCACGACGGCGTCGTCGCGACGCGGGCGGCGGAGGCGTTTCGCCCCGCCGTCGCGCTGCTCGACATCGGCTTGCCGGGTTTGAGCGGCCATGATGTCGCCCGCCACATCCGTGCGCAGCCGTGGGGCGCCGAGATGCTGCTGGTCGCGTTGAGCGGGTGGGGCCAGCTCGACGACCGGCGCCGATCGAAGGAGGCCGGTTTCGACCACCACTTCGTCAAGCCGGTCGACATCGATGCGCTGTCCGACCTGCTGCAGCAGGCCAGGAAACGCTGAAGCGATCGCACGAGCGCTCGTCGATCAGCGCACGAACCGATCCACGTAGCCGCCACCGAGCCGCCGGCTCTCGTTGCGCCGACGGCATCAATCGATCCGGATATTGCAATTCCCTGCGGGCCGATCAGCGACGACACTGCACCATTGCGGAGGTCGAAGCGACCCGCGAATCCAAGCCACGGAGACTCCGGTGAACGAATCCCATACCGACCTGACCGCGTGGATCGGCCGCAGCGAAACCGTCGTCGACAGCGTCACGGCCGCGCCGGTGATCGGCCTCAACGCGACGCTGGACCATCCGGCGTTCGACGTCGGCGCCGGTACCCTGTTGCCGCCGCTGTGGCACTGGCTCTATTTCCTGCCGATGCACCGGCAGTCCGAAATCGGCGCCGACGGCCACGCGCGCCGCGGCGGCTTCCTGCCGCCGGTGCCGCTGCCGCGGCGCATGTGGGCCGGCAGCCAGTTCGAATT
>JBDTXV010000399.1:0-2982 GCA_040006015.1 Caldimonas sp. | reverse complement strand
TCGTGATCGACGAGCTCGCCGACCTGATGATGGTCGTCGGCAAGAAGATCGAGGAGCTGATCGCGCGCTTGGCGCAGAAGGCGCGCGCCTCGGGCATCCACCTGATCCTCGCGACGCAGCGGCCGAGCGTCGACGTGATCACCGGGCTGATCAAGGCCAACATCCCGACGCGGCTCAGCTTCCAGGTCTCGAGCAAGATCGACAGCCGCACGATCCTCGACCAGATGGGCGCCGAGGCGCTGCTCGGCATGGGCGACATGCTCTACCTGCCGTCGGGCAGCGGCACGCCGATCCGCGTCCACGGCGCGTTCGTGAGCGACGAGGAGGTGCATCGCGTCGTCGCGTATCTCAAGAGCCAGGGCGAGCCGAACTACATCGAGGGCATTCTCGAGGGCGGCGTGCTCGAAGGCGAGGGCGGCGACGCGATCGGCGAGGCCGGCGGCGCGAGCGGCGAGAACGATCCGATGTACGACCAGGCGGTCGGCATCGTCCTGCAGCACCGGCGCGCCTCGATCTCGCTCGTCCAGCGCCATTTGCGCATCGGCTACAACCGCGCCGCGCGATTGCTGGAACAAATGGAGAAATCCGGGCTCGTATCGGGCATGGCGACCAACGGCAACCGCGACATCCTCGTGCCGGCGCGCGTCGAATGACCTCGAACCGCGTGCCTGCGCGCTCGCCGATCCATGCCGCTTCGTCGCACCGCGCGGCCGGCGCGCGACTCGCGAATCGGATCGTCGCGTCGATGCTCTTCGCCGCCGCGGCCGGCGCCGCGCATGCCGACCCGGTCGACACGCTGAAGGAATTCGTTCGCGACGTGAAGACAGGCCGCTCGACCTTCACGCAGGTCGTCACGTCGCCCGACGGCGCGAAGAAGAAGACCTCGAGCGGCAGCTTCGAGTTCGCGCGGCCGAACCGCTTCCGCTTCGCATACACGAAGCCGTTCGAGCAGCTGATCGTCGCCGACGGGCAGAAGGTCTGGATCTACGACGCCGACCTGAATCAGGTCAGCACCCGCAAGCTCTCGAACGCGCTCGGCGCGACGCCGGCCGCGCTGCTCGCCGGCGGCTCGCTCGAGAAGGATTTCGACCTCGCCGCGATGCCGGCGAAGGACGGCCTCGACTGGGCCCGTGCGACGCCGAAGGCGAAGGACGGGGCGTTCCAGGCGGTGCAGATCGGCTTTCGCGGCAAGGACTTGGCCGCGATCGAGATCGTCGACAGCTTCGGGCAGCGTTCGCTGCTGCAGTTCGGCCAGTTCGCCGCGAACGTGCCGCTGGGGCCCGAGGCCTTCAGGTTCACGGTGCCGGCCGGCACCGACGTGATCGAGCAGTAGTTCGCGGCCCGGCCGGACACCGGTCGGGATCGATCGGCGCCACCCGGCGAACCGCGCTTCGCCGTTGCTGCCTTCGCCCTCCGGTCGATCCGCGCTGCACAATCATGCGCATGAAATCCGCGTCGATGGAGCTGCCGTTCCAGGAGCCGCCGGCCGCTCCCCTCGCCGAACGCCTGCGGCCGAAGACGCTCGACGAGATGATCGGCCAGCAGCAGCTGCTCGGCACCGGCAAGCCGCTGCGCGTCGCGTTCGAATCGGGCCGCCTGCACTCGATGATCCTGTGGGGTCCGCCCGGCGTCGGCAAGACGACGCTGGCGCGCCTGGTCGCGCAGGGTTTCGATGCGCAGTTCATCGCGATCTCGGCGGTGCTCGGCGGCGTCAAGGACATTCGCGAGGCGGTCGAGCGGGCCCAGGCCGCGCCGGGTCGCCGCACCGTCGTCTTCGTCGACGAGGTGCATCGCTTCAACAAGGCGCAGCAGGACGCGTTCCTGCCGCATGTCGAGTCGGGGCTGTTCACGTTCATCGGCGCGACGACCGAGAACCCGTCGTTCGAGGTCAATTCGGCGCTGCTGTCGCGCGCGACCGTGCACGTGCTGAAACCGCTCGACGACGCCGATCTCGCGACCTTGCTCGATCGGGCGGCGGCGCTGCTCGCCGCGCCGCCGCTGACGCCGGCCGCGCGCACGCGGCTGATCGCCTATGCCGACGGCGATGCGCGGCGCCTGCTGAACGCGTACGAGAACCTGATCGCGATGGTCGGCGAGGCCGCGCCCGACGCGGTGCGTCCCGACGGCGACGCGATCGACGAGCCGACGCTCGAGCATGCGCTCGGCGAGCAGCTGCGCCGCTACGACAAGGGCGGCGAGCAGTTCTACGACACGATCTCGGCGCTGCACAAGGCGGTGCGCGGCAGCGACGCCGACGCGTCGCTGTACTGGTTCGTGCGCATGCTCGACGGCGGCGTCGACCCGCGCTACGCAGCGCGCCGCATCGTCCGGATGGCGTGCGAGGACATCGGCCTCGCCGACCCGCGTGCGCTGCGCATCGCGCTCGACGCGGCCGAGGTCTACGAGCGCCTCGGCTCGCCGGAGGGGGAGCTCGCGCTCGCCGAGGCGGTGGTCTATCTCGCGGTCGCGCCGAAGAGCAATGCGCTCTACAGCGCGTACAACGCGGCGCGCGCTTTCATCCGCCAGGACGGCACGCGCCCGGTGCCGCTGCGCCTGCGCAATGCGCCGACGAAGCTGATGAAGAACCTCGACTACGGCAAGGGCTACCGCTACGCGCACGACGAGGAGGGCGGCTTCGCGGCGGGCGAGCGCTACTGGCCCGACGAGATGGAGGCGCCGCGCTTCTACGAGCCGGTGGGGCGCGGGCTCGAGATTCGCATCGGCGAACGGATCGAAGAGCTGCGCCGGCTCAACGCGGGCGCCGGCCGGAAGGACTGAAATCGCCGCTCGGCGGCGCCGAATCGCGCGAAAACCATCCGGCTCGGCCCTAGGACTGTGGCCGGCTTTTTGCTACTAGAGTCGGGGCGGCCGAACGAGGGAGCGGTGCCGCCACCGCAGCGCTTCGGGCGACAGCGGTTCGAAACCACAACGCGGGGAGATCCGACGCATGGATACCTTCATCCAGCAGATCATCAACGGGCT
>JBDTXV010000398.1:0-2992 GCA_040006015.1 Caldimonas sp. | reverse complement strand
CGCTCGTACGGCGCCTCGATGCGCGTCGCCGGATCGGCGGTCTGCAGCACCTGCCAGCGCTGGATCCGCGCATAGGTCGTCCAGTCGCCGAACGGCCGGCTGACGCGCAGGTCCGTCGCGAGCAGGCGCGGCGTCGAAGTCAGGAGGTCGCGCGGAAAATCCTTCCAGTAGTCGTCGTCCGAGACGCGCTGCAACCGCAGCTGCAGCAGCGTGTCGCGCTCGACGCTGCTGTCGTGCGCAATACGCAGCGAATAGCGCGAACGGCGCGCGAGGCCGTCGTACGGCAGCAAATTCAGGTTCGATTCGCCGCTGTAGCTCGGCTCGAGATAGCGGATCTCGGTGTCGAGGCCGGCGCCGCGGCGCACGCTGACCGACGGCGACAGCGTCGCGTCGCGGTTCGGCGCGATGTTCCAGTAGTACGGCACCGCAACCTGCAGCCCGCTCTTGCTGTCGAACGCGATGCTCGGCGGCAGCCAGCCCGACTTGCGCGCATCGCTGAGCGGAAAACTGAGCGACGGCGCCGCGAGGATCGGCACGCCGTAGAAGCGCAGCACCGCGTCGTGGGCGTTGCCTTCGTTGGCTTCCAGGTCGATCTTCACGCTGCCGGCCGAAAGCACCCACACCGGCGCGCCGGAGCCGTCGAGGCCGCAGCTCGTGTAGGTCACGTTGGTCGCGACCACGCGCTGATCGTCGAGGAATTCGATCCGGTCGGCGTGGCCACCGGCGCCGGTGCGGCCGAGGAAATAGGTCGGGCTCTGGAAAAAACCCTCGAAGCGCTGCACCTTCAGCTGCAGCTCCGGGCCGCTGTAGACGTTGCCGTCGCGGCTGACGCGCACATGCCCGAGCGCCCGGGCGAGGTCGTCGGCTTGCTCGTAACTGAGACGGTCGGCGCGGATCACGGTACTGCCGCGGCGAAGCTCGGCGTCGCCCTCGGCGATGGACTCGAGATCGGGGCGGCCGCGGACTTCGCGCGCCTGCAGGATGATCGGCAGCGCCTTCGCGGCGGCGCCGCGCGGCGGCGGGGCGAGCGCCGGCGAAGTGCGCAGATCGATGCCTTCGGCGGGCGCCGACTGGGCCAGCGCGCCGACCGCGGCGACCGCGGCCACGACCGCTGTCAGCACAGGCGCGACGACTCGGGCGGGCGAGCGAGCGGATGCCCCAGAGGTTCGGAGAAGTTGCAGCAAAGGCGACGAGGACAGTGAAAACTCGGCGCGCCGCGACAACTGCGGCGCCGGCTGTTCACGGCCGCGGCGCCCGTCGGCGCGCGACTCGGAGACGGTGCGGTTTGTAGAATCGATTATCCACGAGGCATTCGCGACCGATCGGTCCCGACCCGCCCGCAGCCCGTCGAGGACCCCGCCATCGCCCGCCCCACCCAAGACCCTTCCGCGCCCGCAGGCGCATCCGCTGCCGGCGCGACGCCGATCGCCTGGGCCGACCCGGCGCGACGCCGCGCGTTCGATGCCTGGCTCGGCGCGATCGGTCCGCGCCACAGTCTCGATCCGGCGTCGTTGCGCGCCGCGTCGAGCGATGCGAGCTTCCGCCGCTATCTGCGCATTGCATCGGCCGACGGAGCGAGCTTCATCGTGATGGACGCGCCGCCGGCGCACGAAGACGTGCGACCGTTCGTGCAGGTCGCGGCGCTGCTCGCACAAGCCGAACTGAACGCGCCGCGCGTGCTCGAGGCAGAGGAGCAACAGGGCTTCCTGCTGCTCAGCGATCTCGGCAACCGGCTCTACCTCGATGCGCTGAAGGAGATCCAGGCACGCGATGACGCGAAAGCCGCCGACGCGTTGATGCGCGATGCGATCGGCGCGCTCGTGCAATGGCAGCTCGGCGCCGATGCGAGCACGCTACCGTCTTACGACGATGCGTTGCTGCGCCGCGAGCTCGCGCTCTTCCCCGAGTGGTGCGTCGGGCGCGAGCTGGACGTGACCTGGAGCGCCGACGAAACGGCGCTCTGGAACACGGCCTGCGATCTGCTCGTCGCGAGCGCGCTCGCGCAGCCGCAGGTCGCGGTGCATCGCGACTTCATGCCGCGAAACCTGATGGTCTGCACGCCGAATCCGGGCATCCTCGACTTCCAGGACGCGGTGCGCGGCCCGATCACCTACGACGTCGCATCGCTGCTGCGCGACGCATTCATTTCGTGGGACGAGGAGCGCGAGATCGACTGGGCCGCGCGCTACTGGGACGCGGCGCGCAAGGCCGGCTTGCCGGTGCAGCAGGACTTCGCCGAGTTCTGGCGCGCGCTCGAATGGATGGGGCTGCAGCGCCATTTGAAGGTGCTCGGCATCTTCTGCCGCCTGAAACATCGCGACGGCAAGCCCGGCTACAGCGCCGATCTGCCGCGCTTCTTCGCGTATGCACACAAGGTCGCGGCGCGCTACAACGCGCTGCGGCCGCTCTCGCGCCTGCTCGAGCCGCTGATGGGTGCGCAGCGGCTCGAGGCGTATTACTAGCGCGCCCGGCGCGCCAAGACGAACGAGCCGCCTGCCGACGGCCCGATGCTGCGCATCACCGAGCTCCGCCTGCCGCTGGATCATCCGGAGGACGCACTGCGTGCGGCGATCGTCGAGCGCCTCGGCATCGACCCGGCCCGTCTGCGCAGCCACGCGATCTACAAGCGCAGCTTCGACGCGCGCAAGAAGAGCGCGATCGTGCTGACCTATACGGTCGATTGCGAAATCGACGCCGACGAGGCCGCGCTGCTCGACACGCATCGCGCCGACCCGCATCTGCGGCAGGCGCCGGACACGCGCTACCGCTTCGTCGCCGCGTTGCCCGCCGACTTCGACGGCGCCGCCGCGTCGCGGCCGCTCGTCGTCGGCTTCGGGCCGTGCGGCATCTTCGCGGCGCTGCTGCTCGCGCAGATGGGGCTGCGGCCGATCGTGCTCGAGCGCGGCAAGGCGGTGCGCGAACGGACGAAGGACACCTGGGGCCTCTGGCGCAAGGGCGTGCTCGATCCGGAATCGAACGTCCAGTTCGGCGA
>JBDTXV010000397.1:0-3000 GCA_040006015.1 Caldimonas sp. | reverse complement strand
CTCGGGATCTCGTCCGATGATAGCGCCCTTTCGCGCCGGCGCCGCGCGGGATCGGCAACCGGCACGGCGGCCATCAGCTTGCGCGTGTAAGCGTGCTGCGGGTTCTCGAACACGGCCCGCCGCGGGCCAATCTCGACGATCTGCCCGAGATACATGACGGCGACGCGGTGACTGATGCGCTCGACCACGGCCATGTCGTGCGAGATGAACAGGTAGGAAACGCCGAATTCCGTCTGCAGGTCGAGCAGCAGGTTGACGATCTGCGCCTGGATCGAGACGTCGAGCGCCGAGACCGCCTCGTCGGCGACGATGATCTTCGGGTTGAGCGCCAGCGCGCGGGCAATCGCGATGCGCTGGCGCTGCCCGCCGGAGAACTCGTGCGGATAGCGTCGCGCGTGCTCGCCCGGCAGCCCGACGTGCTCGAGCAGCCACGCGACGCGCTCCTCGGCCTCGCGCCCGCGCGCGACGCCGTGGATGTAAAGCGGCTCGGCGATCGAGAAGCCCACGGTGAGCCGAGGGTCGAGCGACGCGAACGGATCCTGGAAGATCATCTGGATGTCCCGCCGCACGGGACGCAGCGAATCGGCGGGCAGCGCCGCGATGTCGCGGCCCTCGAACTCGATGCTCCCGTCCGCGATGTCGACAAGGCGCAGCAGCGACCGGCCGGTCGTCGACTTGCCGCAGCCCGACTCGCCGACGAGTGCCAGCGTTTCGCCGGCCGCCAGGTCGAAGCTGATGTGCTCGACGGCGTGCACGCGGCGTCGCACACGGCCGAAAAAGCCCGCCTTCAGGTCGAAGCGCGTCGTCAGCCGCCGCACGCGAAGCAGTGGTGAGCCGGGGACGCGGTCGACCGCCGTGGGCCGGGCGTCGAGAGGTGCTGCAATCGGTGTGCGCGCCGCGGCCGGCGGCCCTTCGGCCGTGTCCGGCACCGGGAATTTGCGCGGCAGGTCCTCGTCGCGCAGCGCGCCCAGCCGGGGCACCGCGGCGAGGAGCGCGCGCGTGTACGGGTGGGCCGGGGCCTTGAAGATAGGCTCGGCCGCCCCTTCCTCGACCTTCTCGCCGCGGTACATCACCACCACGCGGTCGGCCACTTCCGCGACGACACCCATGTCGTGGGTGATGAACATCACCGCCATGTGCATCTCGTCCTGGAGCAACCGGATCAAGGTCAGGATCTGCGCCTGGATCGTCACGTCGAGCGCCGTCGTCGGCTCGTCGGCGATGAGCAGTGCGGGCCGGCAGGACAGCGCCATCGCGATCATCACGCGCTGGCGCATGCCGCCGGACAGCTGGTGCGGAAAGCGGTCCAACACCGAGCGCGCTTCGGGAATGCGCACCTGCTCGAGCATGCGCAGCGCTTCCGCGCGCGCGGCGCCCGTGTCCTTGCGCTGGTGCAGCCGGATCGATTCGGCGATCTGCTCGCCGACCGGAAACACCGGGTTCAGCGACGTCATCGGCTCCTGGAAGATCATCGCGATCTCGGCGCCGCGGATGTTGCGCAGCGTGGCCGCACCAGCGGTTGCGAGGTCGACGCGCGCGCCGCCGGGGCGCTGGAACTCGAGCGCGCCGGACGTGATGCGCCCGCCGCCGTGCTCGACGAGGCGCATGACCGACAGCGCCGTGACCGACTTGCCCGAGCCCGATTCGCCGACGACGGCAATCGTCTCGCCGCGGTCGACATGTAGCGACAGGTTGCGGACCGCGCTCACGACGCGGTCCGTCGTTGCGAACTCGACCGTCAGCCGGTCGATCGCGAGAACAGGGGCGCGCTGCACTTGCACGCGCCCATGTTAACAGCGGTCAGACCTTCTCAGGCTCCGCTGCGCGGCGCTTCTGCAGCAGCGCCGGCACGGGCTTCGCGCGGCGCGCCGCGTGAATGTGCGCATGGGGCGGATGGCCACTCGCGGCGTCGGTGTCGCTCTGCGCGCGCTTGACGAGCGGCTGGTCGGGATTCTTCGCGTACGCGGCTTCCCGCTCCGCGCGCCGCGTATCGCCGGCGGACGCACCATCGCTGCGCTCGCGAGTGACCGGCGCGCGCTCGCGCCGCGGGGCGGCACCCGATGCCGGCGCCTCGTCGCGCCTGCTCTCGCTGCGTCCGCGCTCGCGCGACGGCCGTTCACCTGTCGTGCGCACCGGGCGCTCGCGCGTGACGGTAGCCGAGTCGAACCCCTCGGCGCCAAGGATCGCGATTTTCTTCTTCAGCAGCTTCTCGATCTCGGCGAGATGCTTCTCTTCCTCGGGTGCCACGAGCGAGATCGCCTCGCCAGTGGCGCCGGCGCGGCCGGTGCGGCCGATCCGGTGGATGTAGTCTTCCGGCACATGAGGCAGCTCGTAGTTGACGACGAGCGGCAGGTCGTCGATGTCGAGACCGCGCGCGGCGACGTCGGTTGCGACGAGCACCTGCAGCTTGCCGTCCTTGAACTGCGACAGCGCCTCGAGCCGTGCGGCCTGTGTCTTGTCGCCGTGGATCGCGGACGTCGCGAGGCCGTCCTTTTCGAGCTGGCGCGCGAGCCGCGATGCGCCGTGCTTCGTGCGCACGAAGCACAGCACCTGCCACACGCCCCGCGACTTCACCAGATGCACGAGCAGCGGTCGCTTCGCCTCCTGCGGCAGGCGGTAGGCGCTCTGCGTGACCGTTTCGGCGGCGGTGTTGCGCAGTGCGACCTCGATCAGGCGCGGCGCGTTGAGCAACTCGTCGGCAAGGCGTTTGATCTCGTTGGAAAACGTCGCGGAGAACAGCAGGTTCTGTCGCTTGGCCGGCAGCAGCGCCATGATCCGCTTGATATCGGGGATGAAGCCCATGTCCAGCATCCGGTCGGCCTCGTCGAGGACGAGGATCTCGACCTGCCCGAGATTGACGCTCTTCTGCTCGACGTGATCGAGCAGGCGGCCCGGCGTGGCCACGAGGATCTCGACGCCGGCGCGAACGATCGGCAGCTGCTGGCGGATGTCGACGCCGCCGAACACGCAGGTCGAGCGCAGGTTCGTGTACTTGCCGTA
>JBDTXV010000396.1:0-3005 GCA_040006015.1 Caldimonas sp. | reverse complement strand
GAGATGTCCTGACTGTCGAATTCACCGTCGCGGGCATACCTTGCATCGGCCTCAATGGCGGGCCGCAGTTCAAGCACAGCGAGGCCTTTTCCTTCCAGATCGCAACCGACGATCAGGAAGAGACCGATCGATACTGGAACGCGATCGTCGGCCATGGCGGCCGGGAAAGTCAGTGCGGCTGGTGCAAGGACAAATGGGGCTTGAGCTGGCAGATCACTCCCCGCGTGCTGACGGATGCGCTCGCCAAGGGCGGCGACGCGGCCAGGCGTGCGTTCGAGGCGATGATGCCGATGAAGAAGATCGACGTCGCCGCGATCGAGGCGGCTGTGCGCGGCTGACCCGATCGTCGCGGCCGGACGGCGCCGCTCAGCGCAATTGCCGTGCGAACGCCTCGAGCTGATCGATGCAGGTGTTCCACCCCTGGAAAAAGCCCATCTGCTCGTGACGGTCCTGCGTCGCCTTGTCCGGATGCATCGCGGTCGCGACATAGCGCGTGCCGTCGGCTTCGTCGTCCGCGCGCCGCGCGCGCTTCTGTGGCGCGCCTGGACCGATCCCGAGCTGCTGAAGCAGTGGTGGTGCCCGAAGCCGTGGACGGCCTGGGAAGCGCGCAGCGACCGGATGGCCGCATTCGTAGCCACGCGGCTAAGTTTAGGCGCCGGCCGCGCGGGTGTTCATATGACGGCGGCGCTGTCGAAGCGCAGCCGACGCAACGTTCACGGCGCCGCGCCGATGCCGGCACGCGCGCTCGGCGCGTCCGCTCGGCGCGTCCGCTCGGGCGCACCGATCGATACTAGAGGGATGGTCGCTCCCGAGCCGAAGACAGCCTGCGCATGCGCCGCAGACGCGCTACCGACACCCGCGTTGCCCCGTTCGCCGCTCCGCGATGCGATCGGCGCGCTGACGCGCACGCCGGAGCCCGAGCTGCTGCCCGGCCTGGTCGAGCAGGCCCGGCTGCCGCCATCGCAGGCCGTGGCCGTCCAGGCGCTCGCGCTGCGGATCGCGAGCGGCGTGCGCGCGCGCAGCCGCTCCGGCGGCAAGGCCGGGCTGGTGCAAGGGCTGCTGCAGGAATTCGCGCTCAGCTCGCAGGAAGGCGTCGCGCTGATGTGTCTTGCCGAAGCGCTGCTGCGCATCCCGGACAGCGCGACGCGCGATGCGCTGATCCGCGACAAGATCGGCGACGGCAACTGGGAGCGGCATCTCGGCCAGAGTCCGTCGCTGTTCGTCAATGCGGCGGCGTGGGGGCTGCTCTTGACCGGCAAGCTGGTCGCGACGCACAGCGATCGCGGCCTGACCGCGACCTTGCGTCGCGCGGTCGCGCGCGGCGGCGAGCCGCTGATCCGCAAGGGCGTCGACATGGCGATGCGCCTGATGGGCGAGCAGTTCGTGACCGGCGAGACGATCGAGCAGGCGCTCGTCAATGCGCGCCCGCGCGAAGCGCAGGGCTTCCGCTATTCGTACGACATGCTCGGCGAGGCGGCGATGACCGCGGACGACGCCGCACGCTACTTTGCCGCCTACGAAAATGCGATCGATGCGATCGGCGCCGCGGCCGCCGGTCGCGGCATCGTCGAAGGGCCGGGCATCTCGATCAAGCTCTCGGCGCTGCATCCGCGTTACGTGCGTGCGCAGGTGGAGCGCGTCGAGGCCGAGCTCTATCCGCGTGTGCTGCAGCTGGTGCGGCTTGCGCGCCGCCACGACATCGGCCTCAACATCGACGCCGAGGAGGCCGACCGCCTCGAGCTGTCGCTCGGGCTGCTCGAGCGTCTCTGCTTCGAGCCCGCTCTGGCCGGCTGGGACGGGATCGGCTTCGTGATCCAGGCCTACCAGAAGCGTTGCCCCGCGGTCGTCGATTTCCTCGTCGACCTCGCGCGGCGCAGCCGCCACCGCATCATGGTCCGGCTCGTCAAAGGCGCGTACTGGGACAGCGAGATCAAGCGCGCGCAGCTCGACGGCCAGAGCGGCTATCCGGTCTACACGCGCAAGGCGTACACCGATGTCGCATACATCGCCTGTGCGCGCAAGCTGCTCGCCGCGCCCGATGCGGTGTTCCCGCAGTTCGCGACGCACAACGCGCAGACGATGGCGGCCGTCTACACGCTCGCCGGCCCCGACTACGAGCCGCGGCAATACGAGTTCCAGTGCCTGCACGGAATGGGCGAGCCGCTGTACGAGCAGGTCACCGGCGCCGGCGGGCTCGGCCGGCCGTGCCGCATCTATGCGCCGGTCGGCACGCACGAGACACTGCTCGCGTATCTGGTCCGCCGCCTGCTCGAGAACGGCGCCAACACCTCGTTCGTCAACCGGATCGCCGACGAGTCGATCGCGCTCGAGACGCTGGTCGAAGACCCGGTCCGTTCGGTGCTCGCGATGGCCGAAGCCGACGGCCGCATCGGCGCGCCGCATCCGGCGATCGCGCTGCCGGTCGATATCGTCGGGCCGTCGCGCGTGAACTCGCGCGGTGCGGACCTGGCCGACGAGCGGACGCTGGCAGCGATCGCCGATGCGTTCGCCGCCGATGCGAACGTGGAGTGGCAGGCCGAGCCGCTGCTCGCCGGCGGCGAGCAGCGCGACGCGTCACTTGCAGCGTTTCAGGCGACGACGAATCCGGCATGTCGTGCGGAACAGGTCGGCCGACTCCGCGAGGCGACCGCGGCCGAGGCGCGAGCGGCGGTCACCGCGGCGACGCTCGCCGCCGCCGATTGGGCCGCGACGTCGCCGGCGCTCCGCGCCGCGTGCCTCGAAGGCGCGGCCGACCGCCTCGAAGCCGAGACGTTCGCGCTGATTCCGCTGCTCGCGCGCGAGGCCGGCAAGACCTGCGCGAACGCGGTCGCCGAAGTGCGCGAGGCGGTCGACTTCCTGCGCTATTACGCGGCCGAAGTGCGGCGCGATTTCGACAACGCGACTCACGTGCCGCTCGGCGCCGTCGTCTGCATCAGCCCGTGGAACTTTCCGCTCGCGATCTTCGTCGGGCAGATCGCCGCGGCGCTCGCGGCCGGCAATGTCGT
>JBDTXV010000395.1:0-3012 GCA_040006015.1 Caldimonas sp. | reverse complement strand
ACAACAACGCGTTCAATGCGGTGGGCTTGCGCAAGCTCGCCGAGATCATCGCGACGAGCAAGAAGAAGCGCGCCGAGATCGAGGCCGATGCCGACGTCTCGGTGCGGCAGACGCAACTCGAGGCGATCAAGCAGCGCCTGCAGCTGACGCGCCAGGAAGAGGAGGCGCAGATCGGGCAGCGCCTCGAGATCGAGAAGCTGAAGGCATCGAGCGACGCCGACACCGCGCGCGCGCGCGAACAGTCGATGGTCGCTTCGGAGAACGCGCGCATCGAGCGCGAAAAGGAGACCCGCATCGCCGAGATCCAGAAGCAGCGCGAACTGCGCCGGCTCGAGATCGAGGCGCAACTCAACTCCGAGGTCCGCAAGGTCGACAGCTCGATCGCGCTGGCGCTGAAGCACGCCGAGGAAGCGAAGGCGCAGGCCCAGGCCGAACTGGCGCGGACCGAGATCGTGCTCGCGCAGGAGCAGCTGCAGACCGAGCGCGAACGCGCGGTCGCCGATCGCTCTCGCGAGATGGCGCTCAAACGCGAGCAGGAGCGCGGCGAGGTCGAGAACTCGAAGGCGCAGAGCGAGACCGCGGTGCTGCTGATGACCGCGAAGGCGGAAGCCTCGGCGACGACGACCCGGGCCGAAGCGCAACGCATCCGCCTGACCGCCGAGTCGGAAGGCACGCGGGCCTTGATCGCGGCCGAGAACTCGCGCAGCGGCGAGCTGATGCACATGCAGCTCGAGCAGCACCGGCTCGACCGCCTGCCCGAAATCATCGCGCAGATGATGAAGCCGGCCGAGAAGATCGACAGCATTCGCATCCATCAGGTCACCGGCTTCGGCGGTTCCAGCAGTCCGGGTGCGGGCGATGGCGGCGCCTCGAGGCCGCCGGTCACGCAGGTCATGGACAGCATCATGGGCATGGCGCTGCAGCTGCCGGCCTTGAAGAGCATCGGCGAATCGATCGGCGTGGATCTTTCCGCGGCAGTCGGACCGTCAAACAGCGCAGGCCCGGCTTCGGCCAGGCCGGCTTCCCCGGGCAACAAGGCGTTGCCGAACGAATGACGCTGCGTTCGCCGTCGTCCCGTCGCCATCCGGCGCCACAAACCCAGGAGTAGGCCATGTCCGTTTCTCGTCGTCACTTTCTCGCGTCGGCTTCCGGCGTCGCTGCCGGCAGCACGATCCCGTTCGGCCAGTTGCTCGCGCAGGGCGCGCCGATCAAGCTCGGCTCGGTGCTCGACAACTCCGGCAACCTCGACGCGTACGGCAAGCCGATGGTGCAGGCGACGACGCTCGCCGCGGAAGAGATCAACGCGGCCGGCGGCCTTCTCGGCCGCAAGATCCAGGTGGTCCAGTACGACACCCAGTCCGACATCGCGCTGTACACCAAGTACGCGCAGCAGCTGGCCCGCGACGACAAGGTCGACGTGGTCCACGGCGGCATCACGTCGGCGTCGCGCGAGGCGATCCGCCAGACCTTCAGGCGCGCCAACGTCCTCTACTTCTACAACGTGCTCTACGAAGGCGGCGTCTGCGACCGCAACTGCTTCGTCACCGGCACGACGCCGGCGCAGGCGGTCGAGCCGATCGTCGAGATCGCGATCAAGCAGTGGGGCAAGAAGATCTACGTGCTCGCGGCCGACTACAACTACGGCCAGATCACCGCGAAGTGGGTCGCCCACTATGTCAAGCAGCGCGGCGGCAGCATCGCGAAGACCGATTTCTTCCCGCTCGACGTCGCCGACTTCGGCTCGACGATCGCGAAGATCCAGCAGGAGAAGCCCGATGCCGTCTGCGCCGCGCTGGTCGGGGGCGCGCACCTGTCGTTCTTCCGCCAGTGGGCGGCGTCGGGCATGAACAAGAAGATCCCGCTGTGCTCGACGACCTTCGGCGTCGGCAACGAGCACCTGGCGCTGTCGCCGGCCGAAGGCGACGGCATCCTGATCGCCGGCAACTTCAGCCAGGAAGATCCGTCGCCGGCCAACAAGGAATTCCTCGCACGCTGGGCCAAGCGCTTCGGCGACACCAAGGTCGTCCACGAGATCGCGGTCTCGCAGTACCAGGGCATCAAGCTCTGGGCCGAGGCGGTCAAGAAGGCCGGCTCGCTCGAGCGCGACAAGATGCTGAAGGCGCTCGAATCGGGCATCAGCGTCGAGGGCCCCGCCGGCCTCGTCAAGATGGATCCGGCGACGCACCACGCCTCGCTCGACATCAAGGTGATGGAGGTCAAGGGCCAGAAGCTGACGATCAAGCAGGCGTTCAAGCAGCGCCAGCCGAGCGACACCGCCGCGTCCTGCAATCTCGAGAAGAACCCGAACGAGAACAAGCAGTTCGAAGTGACGATCTAGAAATGAAGCCCCCACGCTCACTCCGTTCGCTGCCCCCCGCGGGGGCGCCGGTGCCCTTCGGGCGGCCGTGCGGGCACCGGGCACAGTAACCAGGGCCGTGGACTACGCCGCCGTCGTCTTTCTCGAGATCCTCTACATGATCGCGTTCCTCGCGCTGACCAGCGCGGGGCTCGCGGTGGTGTTCGGGATGATGCGCGTCATCAACCTCGCCCACGGCGAGTTCGTGATGATCGGCGGCTACACGACGATCTTCTGCAACCGCGCCGGGCTCGACATCTGGTTCTCGATGCTCGTGCTCGCGCCGCTGGTCGTCGGCGCCATCGGCCTGCTGGTCGAGCGCATCGTGATCCGCCATCTCTACGGTCGCATGATCGACACGATGCTCGCGACCTGGGGCCTGAGCCTGCTGATGGTCGGTCTCGTCACGTTGATCTTCGGCAACACCGCAGTCAGCGTGCAGGCGCCGATCCAGTCGTATCAGGTCGGCGCCTACCAGATGGGCGGCTACAACCTGTTCATCATCGCGGTCGCGATCCTCATGATGCTGCTGCTCTGGCTGGTGCTGCGCTACACCCGCATCGGTCTGATCGCGCGCGGCGCGATGCAGAACGCCGACGTTGCCTCGTCGCTCGGCTACAACCCGCAGAAGATCTACATGTGGACCTTCACCGCCG
>JBDTXV010000394.1:0-3019 GCA_040006015.1 Caldimonas sp. | reverse complement strand
GCGACGCGACCGACGGCTACGACGGCGGCTGGGTCGCCCACCCGGGCCTGGTCGAGGCGTCGATGAAGGAGTTCGTCGACGTGCTCGGCGACCGGCCGAACCAGTTCGAGAAGCAGCGTCCCGACGTCGACGTCAGTGCTGCCGACCTGCTCGATTTCAGGCCCGAGAGCCCGATCACCGAGGGGGGACTGCGCATGAACATCAACGTCGGCATCCACTATCTCGGCGCCTGGCTCGGCGGCAACGGCTGCGTGCCGATTCACAACCTGATGGAAGACGCCGCGACCGCCGAGATCAGCCGCAGCCAGGTCTGGCAATGGATCCGCACGCCGAAGGGCGTGCTCGACGACGGCCGCCGCATCACTGCCGAACTGGTCAGGAAGCTGGTTCCCGAAGAGCTCGCGAAGATCAAGGCCGGCGGCTTCGCCGGCAAGTTCGATCGCGCTGCCGAGATCTTCACTCAGATGAGCACGCAGGACTCTTTCGAGGAATTCCTGACGCTGCCGCTGTACGAGGAGATCTGAGCTTCGGGATGGCCCCTCGCGAGGCGCAGCGGCGATGAATCTCGGCATCGACGCGTTGCCCGCAACGTGCAACGTGCTCGTCGTCGGCGCCGGCCCGGCCGGCAGCGCCGCGGCAGCGACGCTTGCCCGCGGCGGGCTCGATGTCGTGCTGGTCGATGCGCAGGCGTTTCCGCGCGACAAGGTCTGCGGCGACGGCCTGATTCCCGATGCCCATCACGCGCTGCGGCGCCTCGGTGTGCTCGACGAGGTGATGGGGCTCGCGCAGCATGCCGGCCACGTCGCCTGCATCGGGCCGCGCGGCGGTCGTGTCGACGTGCCGGGAACGCTCGCGGTGCTGCAGCGGCGCAGCCTCGACGACGTGCTCTGCCGCGCCGCGGTCGCGGCCGGCGCGCGGATGTTCGCGCCGTTGCGTTTCGTCGCGCCGCTCGAGGAAATGCGCGACGGCCGGATGCAGGTCGTCGGCGCGCGCCTGCAGGGCAAGGGCGACGTGCGCGAGCTGCGCGCCGGCTGGGTCGTGCTCGCGACCGGCGCGGTGCCGCAGGCCCTGATCGCCGCGCAGATGTGCGAGCGGCGCACGCCGAGCGCGATCGCGCTGCGCGGCTACGTGCGCAACCCGGCGATGAGCGGGCGCATCACCGAGCTCGAGGTGCTCTGGCATTCGCGCCTGAAGCCCGGCTACGGCTGGATCTTCCCGTGCCGCGACGGCGTCTTCAACGTCGGCGTCGGCATCGCCCACAGCCATGCGAAGGGCGACGCCGGGCGTGCGACGATGCAGGACGTGAACCTGCGCGATTCGTTCCGGGCCTTCACCGAGGTCTACGCGCCGGCGCGCGAGCTCGTCGCCGGCGGCGAGTGGGTCGGCGAGCTGAAGGGCGCGCCGCTGCGCTGCTCGCTCGACGGCGCGCGCTATACGCGGCCGGGGCTGCTCGTCACCGGCGAGGCCGCCGGCAGCACCTACGCGTTCACCGGCGAGGGGATCGGCAAGGCGCTCGAGACCGGCATCCTCGCCGCGGAGGCGGTGCTCGACGGCCGCCGCAGCGATGCGACCGACGCCGCGGTGCGGGCTGCGTACGAAGCGAAGGTGGTCGCGCTGAAGCCGCGCTACGAGATCTACGAGAAGGCCAACACCGTCAACGCGCATCCCTGGCTGGTCGAGCTGCTCGCGTGGAGCGCCCGGCGCAGCCCGCGGAGGCTGAAGCGGATGAGCGGCGTGCTCGAAGAAACGCACGTGCCGAGCAGCCTGATCAGCGTCGGCGCCTGGATGCGGCTGCTGTTCGAGCGCGGTTGAGGTCGACTCCGATGTGCCAGCTGCTCGGGATGAATGCGAACACGCCGACCGACGTGATGTTCAGCTTCACCGGCTTCGCGACGCGCGCCGAGGAACACAAGGACGGCTTCGGCATCGCGTTCTTCGAAGGTCCCGGCGTGCGCCTGCTGGTCGATGCGCAGAGCGCGCGCACCTCGCCGGTCGCCGAGATGGTGCGGCGTTTTCCGATCAAGAGCGACAACATCGTCGCCCACATCCGCAAGGCGACGCAGGGCCGCGTCGCTCTGGAGAATACCCATCCGTTCGTGCGCGAGCTGTGGGGCCGCTACTGGATCTTCGCGCACAACGGCAACCTCGAGGGCTTTGCGCCGCGCCTGCACGGCGCGTTCCGCCCGGTCGGGCAGACCGACAGCGAGCGCGCCTTCTGCTGGCTGATGCAGGAGCTCGCGAAGGCGCATGCGAGCGTGCCGCCGGTGCGCGAGTTGACCGCGACGCTCGCCGAGCTCGCGCCGGTCGCGGCCGCGCACGGCAGCTTCAACTTCATGCTGAGCAACGGCGAGGCGCTGTGGGCGCACTGCTCGACGCGGCTGCATCACGTCGTGCGCCAGCATCCGTTCATGCGCGCGTCGCTGCACGACGACGACGTCACGGTCGACTTCGCCGCGCTCGCTTCGCCGAGCGATCGGGTCGCGGTCGTCGTCACCGAGCCGCTGACGCGCGACGAGACCTGGCTGCCGTTCGCGCCCGGCGAGATCCGGGTGTTCGTCGACGGCGCGCCGATCACCGGATAATTCGCACATGACTTCGACCCCTCCGACCCCGACTCCCCGCTTCGACACCTTCTACCGCCACGACGCGCTGACCCGCCTCCTCTTCGACTACGCCGCGGCGCATCCGAAGCTGGTCTCGGTCGCGTCGATCGGCAAGAGCTTCGAGGGCCGCGACATCTGGGTCGCAACCGTCACGAACACCGCGACCGGCGCCGATACCGACAAGCCGGCGTTCTGGGCCGACGGCAACATCCACGCGGCCGAGCTGACCGCGAGCACCGCGGTGCTGTACTACCTGCACCAGCTCGTCACCGGCCACGGCAGCGACGCCGAGGTCACGCACCTGCTCGACACCCGCACCGTCTACCTGTGCCCGCGCCTGAATCCCGACGGCGCCGAGCTGGCGCTGGCCGACAAGCCGCGCCACATCCGCTCGAGCACGCGGCGCTACCCGTTCG
>JBDTXV010000393.1:0-3038 GCA_040006015.1 Caldimonas sp. | reverse complement strand
GTCGAGGCCATCGGCAAGGATCCGCGGCGGCTCAAGGTGCAGGTGTTCATGCTCGGCTCGGGTCTGGCCGGGCTCGCCGGAGCCTTCTACGCGCACTTCATCACCTACCTGTCGCCGGACCAGTTCTTGCCGCTGGTGACCTTCTATGTGTGGATCGCGATGATCATCGGCGGCACGGGCCGCACCACCGGCGCGGTCGCCGGCAGCTTCATCCTGATGGTGTTTCTGGAAGGGTCGCGGTTTGCGCGCGACTGGATTCCCGGCGTCTCGGAAGTGCAGATGGCGAGCGTGCGCCTCGCGCTGGTCGGACTGGCGCTGATCCTGTTCACGCTGTATCGCCCGCAGGGCATCATGGGTTCGCGCCAATGACCGCGCTTCTGGCCGCCAGCGGCCTCAGCAAGAGCTTCGACGGCTTCAAGGTGCTCGACGACGTCTCGTTCTCGGTGCCGCAACGCGGGCTGACCGGTATCGTCGGCACCAACGGGGCCGGCAAGAGCACGCTGTTCGCGGTCGTCAGCGGCCAACTCGATGCCGACGGCGGACGCGTCACCTTCGCGGATGCGGACTTCACCGGCCTGGCGACGATGCAGCGCGCGCGCCTCGGTCTCGGCCGAACCTTCCAGGTGCCGCGCGAGTTCGCGAACCTGACCGTGCGCGAGAACTTCCTCGTCGCCGCGCGGCGCGAATACGGCGAAACATTGCGCTCGGTCTTCATCGGCTGGCGGCGTGTGTCGCGCGAAGAGCAGACGCTGCGCCAGCGGGCCGATGGCTGGATCGAGTTCCTGAACCTGAAGGCGGTCGCGGACAAGCCGGCCGGCACCTTGTCCGGCGGCCAGAAGAAGCTGCTCGAGCTCGGCCGCATGCTGATGCTCGAGCCGAAGTGCATCCTGCTGGACGAGCCTTTCGCCGGCGTCAACCCGGTGCTGGTCGAGGAAATCTCGACCCGGATTCGCGAGCTGAACGGCTCGCACGGCATCGCCTTCGTGATCATCGAGCATCACCTCGAGGCACTGAAGGCGCTGGTGCAGCACCTCTACGTGATGGACCAGGGGCGCGTCATCGCCGACGGCGATCCCGCCGCCGTGCTCGGCGAGCCGCGCGTGCTCGAGGCCTACATGGGCGGCGTGATCTGATGGCCGGCCGGCGCCATCGCCTTAGCGTCGCCGCGCCCGCGAAGTCGGGAATCCGGTGACGACGATGCTGCTCGAAATCAGCGAAGTCCGCGGCGGATACGGCGGCACCGACATCCTGCATGGCGTCGGCCTCACCGTCGGCGAGCGCGAAATCGTCACGATCGCCGGCACCAACGGGGCCGGGAAGTCGACGCTGGCGAAGGCGGTCGTCGGACTGCTGCCGCGCGTGTCGGGCCGCATCGTCTTCGGCGGCCGCGATCTGACCGGGCTCCCGGTCGAAGACCGCATCGCCGCCGGCCTGGCGTATGTTCCGCAGGTGGCGAACGTATTCGCGTCGCTGACGGTGCTCGAGAACCTGAAGGTCGTGCCCGATGTCACTGATGCGGCGGCGCGGATCGCCCGCCAGCTGGACGCCTTCCCGGCCCTGAAGCTGCGGCTGCGGCAACGCGCCGCGACGCTTTCCGGCGGCGAGCGGCAGATGCTCGCGTTTGCGCGCGCACTGTTGAAGCAGCCAAGACTCGTCGTGCTCGACGAACCGACCGCCGCCCTTGCGCCGTCACTGGTCCAACAGGTATTCGACCTGGTGGTCGAGCTGCCTGCACAGGGGGTTGCGGTATTGATGGTCGAACAGCGCGCCCGACAGGCGCTGGCGATCAGCGAACGCGGCTGCATCCTCGACCAGGGTCGCGTCGTGCTCGCCGGCCCGGCCGCCGGCCTGCTCGCCGACGATCGAACGGCCAAGCTCTACCTGGGCGCCGGTCACTGACCTGTCGGTGCTCTGGGCACCCGATGCACTTGGTTCGACAGTCGAACCAATCACAGGGTTCAGCGAACTCCAAGTCCGGGAAAAACCCCGAGCCCGAACGCCTTCCGCTGCCTTGACTCCGAGAGGCATTACGCCGGAAGATCAATTTCCAGCGGACCCCTTACGGAGCAGCATGAAATTTTGCGTATCGAAACTTGGCCTCAGACTCGCACTCGCCGCGGGTCTTTCCGTGGCGGCGGGCGGCGCCCTCGCGCAAACGGTGAAGATCGGCTGGCTGTCGTCGCTGACCGGCCCGCTGTCGTCGGCGGCGATCGCCGAGAACCAGGGCGTGCAGCTCGCGGTTGACGAGATCAACAAGTCCGGCGGGATCCTCGGCAAGCAGATCGAGCTGCTGACGCGCGATACGGCGGGCGACCCGACGAAGGCGGTGAACTTCGCGCAGCAGCTCGCGTTCAGCGACAAGGTCCAGTTCGTGATCGGCCCGGTCAACTCGGGCGAAGGTCTCGCGACGACGCCGATCCTCGCGCGCGCCGGCGTGCCGAACATCGTGATCGGCTCGATCGACGAGCTGACCGATGCGACGAAATATCCGCGCGCATTTCGCGCGATCAACACGAACCGGCAGTGGATCTCGACCGCGAACGGCTACGCGCTGAACACGCTGAAGAAGAGCAAGGTCGCGATCATCGCCGACACCTCCGGGTACGGCACCGCGAGCGCGAAGACGGCGCAGGAGCTGCTCGACAAGGCCGGCATCAAGCCGGTCTACTCGGTGCTGGTCGACCCGAACAAGACCGACCTCTCCGACGAGATGGCGAAGGCGCGCGCCGCCGGCGCCGACATCGTGATGCCGTGGTCGGCCGCGACCGGCCTGCTCGGCCGGCTGCTGAACGCGCGCGGCGACATGGGCTGGAGCGTGCCGGTCGTCGGCCACCCGGCGCTGATGGCGGCGCAGATCAGGAAGCTCCTGAACAAGCCCGAGTACTGGGAGAACACGTTCGCCGCCGGCTACCTGAGCACGAGCTACAGCCCGGACGGCAAGCTGCCGGCGCGCACGCAGGCCCTCGTCGACAAGGTTCGGCCGAAGCTCGGCGGCGGCGAGATCGACGTGCTGTTCTGGTGGGTCGCGCTCGGCTACG
>JBDTXV010000392.1:0-3039 GCA_040006015.1 Caldimonas sp. | reverse complement strand
GGCTGCAGCTGCAGAAGTACGTGATCCAGAACGTCGCCCACTCCTACGGCAAGACCGCGACCTTCATGCCGAAGCCGATCGTCGGCGACAACGGCTCGGGGATGCACGTCCACCAGTCGGTCTTCAAGGACGGCAAGAACCTGTTCGCCGGCGACGGCTACTCGGGCCTGTCGGAGTTCGCGCTGTTCTATATCGGCGGCATCATCAAGCATGCGCGCGCGCTGAACGCGATCACGAACCCCGGCACGAACAGCTACAAGCGGCTCGTGCCGGGCTTCGAAGCGCCGGTCAAGCTTGCATACTCGGCGAAGAATCGCTCGGCGTCGGTCCGCATCCCGTATGTCGCCAGCCCGAAGGGCCGGCGCATCGAGGTCCGATTCCCCGATCCGACCGCGAACCCGTATCTCGCATTCACCGCGCTGCTGATGGCCGGCCTCGACGGCGTCGAGAACAAGATCCATCCGGGCGAGGCGGCGACGAAGGACCTCTATCACCTGCCCCCCGAAGAGGACGCGAAGATCCCGACCGTCTGCTCGAGTCTCGACCAGGCGCTCGACTACCTCGACAAGGGCCGCGCGTTCCTGACCAAGGGCGGTGTCTTCACCGACACGTACATCGATGCCTACATCGAGCTGAAGATGCAGGAAGTCACGCGCTTCCGCATGACGACGCACCCGGTCGAGTTCGACATGTACTACAGCCTCTGAGGCCCTCGGGCCTGCGAGCGGAAGGGACGGCATGCCGTCCCTTTTTTTCGTCGAGCGCGAGCGGCATGTCAGGGCTTCGCGGGCTGCGAGACAATCGATCCGGCCGTGTCGGCGCCGCCGGACGATGGCGCGTTGAACGGTCTGGAGACGACGATGACCCTGCAGCAATGGCGTAACGGATGGGTGACCCTCGGACTTTGCACGGCCGCGACTCTGGCCGCGCATGCGGCCGAAGGCAGCGTGATGTATCGCTGCCCCGGCAACGACTACAACAACACGATCAGCGCGAAAGAAGCGAAGGAGCGCGGCTGCAAGACGATCGAAGGGGCGCCGGTCACGGTGATCCAGAGCGTCAAGCCGCGCAGCGGCAACGGAGTTCCGGCGGCGGCCTCCGGCGCCTCCGGTGCGCGCGTCGATCCGGTGGCGCAGCGCATGCGCGACAGCGATGCGCACCTGATCCTCGAAGGCGAGCTGCGCAGCGAGCAAGACCGCCTCGCCGCGCTGCAGAAGGACTACAACAACGGCGAGCCCGAGCGCCAGGGCAACGAGCGCAACTACCAGAAGTATCTGGACCGGGTCGCCGAGCTGAAGGCGGCGATCGCGCGCAAGGAAAGCGACATTGCCGCGATCAAGCGCGAGCTGGCCAAGCTGCCGAAGTGATCGCGCCGGAGCCCGAGTCCGCGGCGGTGCGCCGCGACCTGTTCGCCTTCGGCGCGCTCGATCTGCTCGCGACGATGGTCGCGATCGTCGACCCGAACGGGCAATGCATCTTCGTCAATGCCGCGTTCGAGGAATTCCTCGGCCTGTCGCGGCGCAGCGTGCTGCGCGGCTCGGTCTTCGACTGGGTCGTCGAGCCGCAGGTCTTTCGCGACACCGTCGCGGCGGTCAGCCGCAACGATTTCTCGACCAGCCGGCTCGAGGCCCATCTGCGCCGCCACAGCGCGACCCATGCCGAGGCGATGCCGGTGCATGTGATCGTCAACCGGATAGAGGCCTCCGACAACGTCATCGTCGAGCTGGTCGAGGTCGAGCAGCAGACGCGGCAGGCCCGCGAAGAGCGCGCGCTCGAGCAGGCGCACGTGACCAAGGAGCTGATCCGCAACCTCGCCCACGAGATCAAGAATCCGCTCGGCGGCATTCGCGGCGCCGCGCAGTTGCTCGAGATGGAGGTCGAGTCGCGCGCGCTGACCGAATACACGCAGGTCATCATCAACGAGGCCGATCGCCTGCAAGGTCTCGTCGACCGGCTGCTCGCGCCGCACCGCAAGCCGCATGTCGTCGGCGACGTCAACATCCACGAGGTTTGCGAGCGCGTCCGCGCGCTGATCCTGGCCGAGTTTCCGCGCGGCCTGAAGACCGAGCGCGATTACGACATCTCGATTCCCGACTTTCGCGGCGACCGCGAGCAGCTGATCCAGGCGGTGTTGAACATCGCGCACAACGCCGCCGAAGCGCTCGACGCGCGCATCGAGGCCGGCGATGCGCGCATCACGATGCGCACGCGGATCGCGCGCCAGGTCACGCTCGGCAAGCACCGCTATCGCTTGGCACTGGAATTGCATATCGAGGACAACGGCCCCGGCGTTCCGGAATCGATCCGCGATCGGATCTTCTTTCCGCTGGTCTCCGGACGCGAGGGAGGATCCGGTTTGGGATTGACGCTGGCGCGTACATTCGTTCAGCAACACCAGGGCACCGTGGAATGCGAGAGCGAGCCGGGCAAGACCATCTTCACGATCCAGATTCCGCTGCCTTGAGCCGCTCGTGCCGGCCCATCGCGAGCAACGGCGAATGGCACCATTCGCGACTGACAGGCTGCCGATGAAACCCATCTGGATCGTCGACGACGACCAATCGATCCGCTTCGTGCTCGAGAAGGCGCTGGCGCGCGAGGAGCTCGCGGTGCGCAGCTTCAGCAGCGGCCGCGATGTGATGGCGGCGCTCTCGACCGACGAGCCGCAGGTGCTGGTTTCGGATATCCGGATGCCGGGCGGCTCGGGCATCGAGCTGCTGCAGAAGATCAAGGCGACGCGTCCGGCGCTGCCGGTCATCATCATGACCGCGTACTCCGACCTCGACAGCGCGGTCAGCGCTTTCCAGGGCGGCGCCTTCGACTATCTGCCGAAGCCGTTCGATGTGCCGAAGGCGATCGAGCTGATCCGGCGCGCGCTCGACGAGAGCCTGCGCGAGGAGGTCAGCGACACCGCAGCGGCGCAGATGCCCGAGATGCTCGGCCAGGCGCCGGCGATGCAGGACGTGTTCCGCGCGATCGGCCGGCTGAGCCAGAGCATCGTCACCGTGCTCATCACCGGCGAGTCGGGCTCGGGCAAGG
>JBDTXV010000391.1:0-3046 GCA_040006015.1 Caldimonas sp. | reverse complement strand
TGCAGTCGACCGGGCACACCTGCACGCACTGCGGCTCGTCGAAATGGCCGACGCATTCGGTGCAGCGGCTCGGATCGATGCGATAGATCTCCGGGCCCATCGAGATCGCCTGGTTCGGGCACTCGGGCTCGCAGACATCGCAATTGATGCATTCGTCGGTGATCAGCAGGGCCATCTTCAGGTCTCGGGCTTGACGCGCTGTCGCAGGCGGTCGAGCACCAACGGTGACACGAAATTGGAGACATCACCTCCCAAGGTGGCAATCTCGCGCACGAACGTGCCCGAGACGAACTGGAATTGGTCGCTCGGTGTCAGGAAGACGGTCTCGACGTCGGGCATCAGTTGCCGGTTCATTCCGGCCATCTGGAACTCGTATTCGAAGTCGCTGACCGCGCGCAGTCCGCGCACGACGACCTTGCCGCCGGCCTCGACGACGAAATCGCGCAGCAGGCCGCGGAAGGCCATCACCTCGACGTTCGGATACTTCGACGCGAGCTCGGTCGCGATGTCGAGCCGCTCGTCGATCGTGAACATCGTGCGCTTGTGGTGACCGGCCGCGACCGCGACGATCAGGCGTTCGAACAGGCGCCCGGCGCGGCGCATCAGGTCTTCGTGTCCGAGTGTCATCGGATCGAAAGTGCCCGGATAGACGGCGGTGAGTCGAGTCACGGAGGTCAATGCGCTCTCCACGTGCGGCACGGCGAGGGGCAGTGTAGCGGCTCGGTCACGCGCCCGACCCTTGTACAGCGGGCTGCAGCAAATGAAAGTGGACCGCACCCGCGCGGCCGTGGCGCGCGACGCGCAGGCCCCAGACCGCGGCCTGTTCAGACGTAAGGGCGCCAGGCAGTTCGGCGTAGACCGCTCCCGACGGCGCGACGATCCGCGCCGCCGCGCCGAGCGCCGGCTCGGCCAGCGCCGAATCGAACGGCGGGTCGATGAAGACCAGGTCGAAGCTGGCCGGCGCGCAGCGAGCCATCCACGCGATCGCGTCGGCGCACTCGATGTGCAAGGTCGTCGCCTGCAGGCGGCGCGCGCTTGCGGCGAGACCGGCCGCGACGCGGCGGTCGCGCTCGAGCAGCACGACCTCGCTCGCGCCGCGCGAAGCCGCCTCGAAGCCGAGCGCGCCCGAGCCGGCGAACGCGTCGAGGCAGCGCGACCCGGACAGATCCTGGCCGAGCCAGTTGAAAAGGGTTTCGCGGACGCGATCCGGCGTCGGCCGCAAGCCCGGCGCATCGGCGACCGGCAGCTTGCTGCGCTTCCATTGCCCGCCGATGATCCGCACCTCGTGGGCGGGCCGGCGCTGCGGCGCGGCCGCGGTGCCGCGCGGTGCACGGCTCACGGCCGCACCGGAATGCCGTCGCGCGCGAGCAGCGCCTTCGCCTGCCGGACCGTGAACTCGCCGTAATGGAAGATGCTCGCGGCGAGCACCGCGTCGGCGCCGCCGATGCGGATTCCTTCCGACAGGTGCTCGAGCGCGCCGACGCCGCCCGAAGCGATCACCGGCACGTCGACCGCATCGCTGATCGCGCGCGTCAGCTCGAGGTCGAAGCCGATTCGGGTGCCGTCCCGGTCCATGCTGGTCAGCAGGATCTCGCCGGCGCCGAGCCGGGCCATCTGTCGCGCCCATTGCACCGCGTCGATCCCGGTGTTGCGGCGCCCGCCGTGGGTGTAGACGTCCCACGCGCCACCGCCCGCAGCGGATGCCGCCGCCGTGGCGGCGCCAGGCGCGGCCGCGCGCCGCTTCGCATCGATCGCGACGACGATGCACTGCGCGCCATACTTCGCCGACGCGTCGGCGATCACCTGCGGATTCGCGATCGCGGCCGAATTGAAGCTGACCTTGTCGGCGCCGGCGTTCAGCAGGCGCCGCACGTCGGCGACCGTGCGCACGCCGCCGCCGACGGTCAGCGGGATGAAGACCTGCGATGCGACCGCCTCGACGATGTGAAGGATCATGTCGCGGCCGTCGCTGGTCGCGGTGATGTCGAGGAAGGTCAGCTCGTCGGCGCCCTGCTCGTTGTAGCGCGCGGCGATCTCGACCGGATCGCCGGCATCGCGCAGCTCGACGAAGTTGACGCCCTTGACGACGCGCCCCTCGGTCACGTCGAGGCACGGAATGATGCGCTTCGCGAGCATCCCGGGTTACGTGCGGCGCATCGCGAAAGAAGGTCCTACCGGACCTCGCTGAGCTCGTCGGCGCGCGCCTGCGCCTTCGCGAAATCGAGATCGCCGGAGTAGATCGCACGGCCGCAGATCACGCCGTCGATGCCGACATCGGCGACCGCGCAGAGGCGCTCGATGTCGTCGAGCGTCGACAGGCCGCCCGACGCGAACACCGGGATCGCCAGCGCCTGCGCGAGCTTGACCGTCGCGTCGATGTTGATGCCGGTCAGCATGCCGTCGCGCCCGATGTCGGTGTAGATCAGCCCTTCGACGCCGTAGTCCTGGAACTTGCGCGCCAGGTCGACGACTTCGTGGCCGGTCAGCTTGCTCCAGCCGTCGGTCGCGACCTTGCCGTCCTTCGCATCGAGGCCGACGATGATGTGGCCGCCGAACGCGGTGCAGGCATCGCGCAGGAAGCCCGGGTTCTTGACCGCCGCGGTGCCGATGATGATGAAGCTCAGGCCGTCGTCGAGATAGCGCTCGATCGTGTCGAGGTCGCGGATGCCGCCGCCGAGCTGCACCGGGATCTCGTCGCCGACCTCGGCGAGGATCGCCTTGATCGCGACTTCGTTGACCGGCTTGCCGGCGAACGCGCCGTTCAGGTCGACCAGGTGCAGGCGCCGCGCTCCGGCATCGACCCAACGCCGGGCCATCGCGGCCGGATCCTCGCTGAAGGTCGTCGACTCGCGCATGTCGCCCTGCTTCAGACGCACGCAGTGGCCGTTCTTGAGGTCGATCGCGGGGATCAGCAGCATGGCCGAAGATCGGTGGTGGGAAAACGGTGGTCGCGCCGCGAGGCGGACGGTCATCGAGGAAGCTTTTGGCCCGTCACGGGTTCCAGTGGAGGAAGTTGCGATACAGGGCCAGGCCGTGGTCGGCGCTC
>JBDTXV010000390.1:0-3048 GCA_040006015.1 Caldimonas sp. | reverse complement strand
CTGATCCCGATGATGTATCCGGACTACCAGCGCGTCGCGTCGCCCGAGGCGCGCGCGAAGTTCGAGCGACTGTGGAACACCAAGCTCGACGACAAGCCGGGGCTGACCGTCGTCGAGATCATGGATGCCGTCCATGCCGATCAGATCCGCGGCATGTACATCATGGGCGAGAACCCGGCGATGTCGGACCCCGACGTGCATCACGCACGCGGCGCGCTCGCGAAGCTCGAGATGCTGGTCGTGCAGGACATCTTCCTGACCGAGACCGCCTACCTCGCCGACGTCGTGCTGCCGGCTTCGGCCTTCCCCGAGAAGACCGGCACCTTCACGAACACCGACCGGCTGGTCCAGCTCGGCCGCCAGGCGATCGACCCGCCCGGCGACGCGCGCCAGGACCTGTGGATCATCGAGCAGATCGCGCGCGGCATGGGGCTGGACTGGCACTACCGCGGCCCCGACGAAGTCTTCGACGAGATGCGCAAGGCGATGCCGTCGATCGCCGGCATCACGTGGCAGCGTCTCGAATCCGATTCGGCGGTCACGTATCCGTGCGTCGCCGTGGGCGATCCGGGCGATCGCGTCGTCTTCACCGAAGACTTTCCGACCGACAGCGGACGCGGGCGCATGGTTCCGGCCGACATCATTCCGGCGGCCGAGCGCCCCGATGCCGAATACCCGATGGTGCTGATCACCGGCCGCCAGCTCGAGCACTGGCACACCGGCAGCATGACGCGGCGCGCGATGGTGCTCGATGCGATCGAGCCAGAGCCGGTCGCCTCGATCCATCCGCTCGACCTCGACCGGCTCGGCGCGAAGCCCGGCGATGTGCTGACGGTCGAATCGCGACGCGGCCGCGTCGCTCTCTATGCGCGCGCCGACGACGGGATTCCGCGCGGCGCCGTCTTCATTCCGTTCTGCTACTACGAAGCGGCGGCCAACATGCTGACGAACCCGGTCCTCGACCCGTTCGGCAAGATTCCGGAGTTCAAGTACTGCGCGATCCGCGTCTATCCGGGCGGAGCGCCCGGCGCGCGCTCGACCTTCGGCGGCGGTCAATTGCTCGAGCCGGCCCGCGCGCCTGCATAGACCGCCGCCCACCGACAGATCGGAAAAAACGGCTGGCCGCGACGGGGTCGCAGGCGGCAAGACCGAAAAAACGACGAACAGATACGCGCCGCAGAGCGCGAACCAACCAGGAGACAACACGAATGGAAAGTCAACCTTCAAGGTCGCTCGTCGACCGCGCGCCGAGCTATCGCTGGATACAGCTCTTCATGGGCGTCTGCTGCATGGTGATGATCGCCAACCTGCAGTACGGCTGGACCCTCTTCGTCAATCCGCTGGTCGACAAGTTCGGCTGGACGAAGGCATCCATCCAGATCGCGTTCACGATCTTCGTGATCACCGAGACCTGGCTGGTCCCGGTCGAAGGCTATCTGGTCGACCGCTTCGGACCGCGGCCGGTGGTGCTGGTCGGCGGCCTTCTGTGCGGCATCGGCTGGGTCCTGAATTCGTTCGCATCGTCGCTGCCGGCGCTGTACGTCGCAGCCGCGATCAGCGGCATCGGCGCGGGCGCGGTCTACGGCACCTGCGTCGGCAACGCGCTGAAGTGGTTTCCCGATCGGCGCGGGCTCGCGGCGGGCCTGACCGCCGCGGGCTTCGGCGCCGGGTCCGCGCTGACGGTGCTGCCGATCCAGGCAATCATCAAGAGCATGGGTTACGAGACCGCCTTTCTCTATTTCGGGGTGGGCCAGGGTGTGGTCGTGATGATGCTGGCGATGGGACTTGCCGATCCGCGCGGCGTGCTGATGGCCGGATTTCCGCGCACCGCCAGCGCGGCCACGCGGCGCTCGACCGTCAACCCGCAGACCAAGCGCGACTATCGGCCGACCGAGATCGTGCGCGAGCCGGTGTTCTGGGTGATGTACCTGATGTTCGTGCTGGTCGCCGCCGGCGGCCTGATGGCAGTGGCGCAGCTCGCGCCGATCGCAAAGGACTTCAAGATCGGCGACACGCCGGTCAGCATCCTCGGACTGACGTTGCCGGCATTGACGTTCGCGCTGACGATCGACCGCGTGCTGAACGGCTTCACGCGGCCCTTCTTCGGCTGGATATCGGACGCGATCGGACGCGAGCTGACGATGTTGATCGCGTTCACGATCGAAGGCATCGGCATCCTGTGCCTGTATCGCTTCGGGCAGGAACCGCTGATGTTCGTCGTGCTGACCGGCCTGGTGTTCTTCGCGTGGGGCGAGATCTACAGCCTCTTTCCGTCGACGAATGCGGACACCTTCGGCAGCAAGTTCGCGGCGGCCAACGCCGGATTGCTCTACACCGCGAAGGGGACCGCATCGTTGCTGGTGCCGCTGTCCAGCGTGCTGGCCGCGGCAACCGGCAGCTGGCATGCCGTCTTCGTCGTCGCTGGCACGATGAACATCGCCGCGGCATTGCTGGCCTGGTTCGCGCTGCGTCCGATGCGGCGCCGCTTGATCGGCACGAGTACCGGCGAGACCAAGGCGGCGACGCCGACGCGCGCGCCGCTGCAGCAGTCTCCTTAGCGTCACGGCGGACGCCCGGACCAAAGAGCCGGCCCTGCTGACCGCCGCGCCGCCGCGCTGACACGGAAAACCCGGGTTACGCGGCGGCCAACCTTGCGGCAAGCTGTCAAGCTGGAAGCGGCGCACTCGTGACGCCGCCGAATGACGCAAAGCGGCTCCCGGCTGCCGACCCTCAAGGAGACGACATGAATCCACTGCACTTCAAACTGCGCACCGCTCTCGCGGCCACGACGGCCGTGTTCGCGTGCACCCTCTTCTCCGTGTCGGCGAGCGCGGCCTGGGAGCCGACGAAGCCGGTCGAGTTCGTCGTGCCGGCCGGCACCGGCGGCGGCGCCGACCAGATGGCCCGCTTCCTCCAAGGCATGGTCGCGAAGCACAGCCTGATGAAGCAGCCGATCATCGTCGTCAACAAGTCGGGCGGCGCCGGCGCCGAGGGCTTTCTCGACGTCAAGGGCGCCAAGGGCGACCCGCACAAGATCGTCATCACGCT
>JBDTXV010000389.1:0-3050 GCA_040006015.1 Caldimonas sp. | reverse complement strand
CGCCGGCGAGCCGGGCGACGCCGAACTTGACCGCGTCGCAGGCGATCTGGATCTGCTTCGCGAACGGCAGCATGTCTGGGGCGAGTCGCGCCGTCAGATAGACCGACGGATCGAACTTGCGCGCCTCGGCGTGGGCCTCGGCCTTGTCGAGCCAGCCCGACAGGTTGCCCAGCATGCGGACGAAGATCGGCACGCTGGCCGAGTGCATCGAGATCGACATTCGAGTCTCCTTTTCGAAACAGCGATGCTACCGTGCGGCTTCGCGCCGCCCAGGAATGCACGTGCACAATCGGCGGGCGCCGGAACCGCAGACCTCACTTGCCGCCGTGAACATCATCATCCTCGACGACTACCAGGACGCCGTCCGCAAGCTCAAATGCGCGGCGATCCTCGAGCACCTGAACGCCAAGGTCTTCACGAACACCGTGAAGGGCATCGGCCAGCTTTCGGTCCGGCTGCGAGATGCCGAAGTGCTGGTGCTGATCCGCGAGCGCACGCAGTTCCCGCGCCAGCTGCTCGAAAAGTTGCCGAAGCTGAAGCTGATCTCGCAGACCGGCAAGGCCGGCAGCCACATCGACATGCAGGCCTGCACGCGCCTGGGCATCGCGGTCGCCGAGAGCGCCGGCTCGCCGATCGCGACCGCCGAGCTGACCTGGGCCCTGATCATGGCGGCGATGCGGCGGCTGCCGCAATACATCGGCAACCTGAAGCACGGCGCATGGCAGTCGTCCGGTCTGCGCTCGGCGTCGATGCCGCCGAACTTCGGCCTCGGCATGGTGCTGAAGAACCGGACGCTCGGCATCTGGGGATACGGCCGCATCGGCAAGGTCGTCGCCGGCTACGGCCGCGCATTCGGAATGAACGTGATGATCTGGGGCAGCGAGGCGTCGCGCACCGCGGCCGCCGCCGACGGCTACGTCGCGGCCTCGAGCTGCGAGGATTTCTTCGCCGCCTGCGACGTGCTGTCGCTGCACCTGCGCCTGCACGACGCGACGCGCGGCATCGTCAAGCCCGATGCGCTCGCGCGGATGAAGCCGACCGCGCTGCTCGTCAACACGTCGCGCGCCGAACTGATCGAGGAAGGCGCGCTGGTGCAGGCGCTGAACCGCGGCCGGCCCGGCATGGCCGCGGTCGATGTTTTCGAGACCGAGCCGATCCTGCAGGGCCATCCGCTGCTGCGCCTCGAGAACGCTGTCTGCACGCCGCACATCGGCTACGTCGAGCAGGACAGCTACGAGCTCTTCTTCAAGGGCGCGTTCGAGAACGTCGTCAACTTCATCGCCGGCAACCCGACGAACATCGCGAATCCGGACGCATTCCGCCTGGTCCGATGAAAGGTCCGGCGCCGACCGGGGCTCGCCTGGCGTCGGTGCGCTGGGCGCTGCTGTTCGGAAACTTCGTGATCGGCTGCGGCGTGATGGCCGTCGTCGGCGTGCTGAACGATCTGACGCGCTCGCTCGAGGTCTCGGTCGCGCGCGGCGGCCAGCTGATCTCCATCGCCGCCGCGGTGATGTGCTTCGGCGCACCGCTGCTCGCCGGCTGGATCGGCGGCTTCGACCGGCGCCGCCTGCTCGCCGGCGCGCTGCTCTGGTACGCCGCGGGCCACGCGATTGCGGCGCTGATGCCGAGTTACGACGCACTCTGGCCGGTACGCGCCGCGACCGTGCTCGGTGCCGCGGTGTTCACGCCGCAGGCCGCCGCGACGATCGGCTTGATGGCGCCGCCCGAACAGCGCGGCCGCGCGATCGCATTTATCTTCATCGGCTGGTCGGTCGCGTCGGTCGCCGGCGTACCGCTCGCGGCCTGGCTCGGCGAGACCTTCGGCTGGCGCACCGCGTTCGCCGCGATCGCGGCGCTCGGCGTCGCCGGCGCCGGCTGGGTCTATGCGGTCGTGCCGGCCGGCGTGCGCCCCGCGGCGCTCTCGCTGCGCGACTGGCGCGCGGTGCTGACGAATCCGGTGCTGATGGCGATCGTCGCGGTCACCGCGCTGTCGGGCGCCGGACAGTTCACGCTGCTGTCGTACTTCGCGCCGTACTACAAGCTCGCGTTGAACGCGAGCCCGGCGCAGATCGGCCTGCTCTTCTTCTGCTTCGGCGCGTTCGGCCTGATCGGCAATGCGCTGGTGGCACGCTGGATCGACCGCATCGGCGCCGATCGCGCGGTCGCGCTCACGACCGGCCTGATGGCGCTGTCGTTGCTGCTGTGGCCGCTTGCGCTCGGCATCGTCGGGATGGCGCTGGTGCTGGTGCCGTGGGGACTCGGCTGCTTCTCGTGCAACTCGGCCCAGCAGGCGCGGCTCGGCATCGCCGCGCCGGCCTTCGCGTCGGCACTGATGGCGCTGAACAGCTCGGCGATCTACCTCGGCCAGGCCGCAGGAGCGAGCGGCGGCGGCTGGGTGATCGCGAACGGCGGCTACGCGCCGCTGCACTGGCTCGGCCTCGCCTGGATGGCCGCGGCGATCGCGACCAGCGTCTGGGCCGCACGGCGATCCGCCTCGGGGCGGCTCGCATGACGGCGCCGCCGGACCAGGACGCTGCGACCGCGGAACCGGGCTCGCCGGGCGAGCTGTTCGGCACGTTCAACCGGATGGCGCTGCAGGGCTTCGGCGGCGTCCTCGCGGTCGCGCAGCGCGAGCTGGTCGAGCGCAAGCGCTGGATGACGCGCGAGCAGTTCGTCGAGATGCTCGCGCTGAGCCAGGTGCTGCCGGGGCCGAACATCGTCAACCTCGCGCTGATGTTCGGCGACCGCTACTTCGGCTTGCGCGGCGCCGCGAGCGCGCTCGGCGGCCTGCTGCTGGTGCCGCTTTTCATCGTCCTCGCGCTCGCCGCGGTCTATGCCGAATACGCGCGCCTGCCGGTGGTCTCCGGTGCGCTGCGCGGCATGGGCGCGGTCGCCGCCGGTCTCGTGTTCGCGACCGCGGTCAAGCTGTTCGGCACCTTGCGCACGAACCGGATGGGGCCGCTCGTCGGCGTGCTGTTCGCGGCGCTGACGTTCGGCGCGGTCGCGTTGCTGCATTGGCCGCTGGTCTGGGTCGTCGTCGGCCTCGGCGC
>JBDTXV010000388.1:0-3052 GCA_040006015.1 Caldimonas sp. | reverse complement strand
CGCGCCTCTTCGCCGAGAAGATGGGCGGCCTGCTCGGCCAGACCGTGCTCGTCGATAACAAGCCCGGCGCGGCGAACACGATTGCCGCCGACATCACGTCGAAGGCGCCGCCCGACGGCTACACGCTGCTGATGGCGACCAATTCGGGCCAGGTCATCGCGCCGCACCTGCTGAAGCTGAACTTCGATCCGCTGAAGCAGCTGACGCCGATCGGGATGGTCGTCGTCGTGCCGCACGTGCTGCTGGTCCGCGCCGACAACCCGGCGCGCAACTTCGCCGAGCTGCTCGCCGACATCCGCGCCCGGCCCGATGCGGTGCGCTTCGCGTCGTCGGGCGTCGGCAGCGTGCAGCATCTCGCCGGCGAAGTCTTCATGACCGCCACCGGCACGCGCATGACGCACGTCCCGTACAAGGGCAGCTCGCAGGCGCACCAGGACATCCTCGGCGGCCAGGTCGAGATCATGCTCGACACGACGTCATCGGCGATCGGGATGATCAAGGCCGGCCGCTTCCGCGCGCTCGCGGTGACGACGCCGAAGCGCTCGTCGGCGCTGCCCGACGTGCCGACGCTCGCCGAGCTCGGCATTCGCGGCGCCGAGATGACGACCTGGTACGCGATGTACGCGCCGGCCGGCGTGCCGGCACCGGTGATGGAGCGGCTGACGAAGGAGTTCAACCGCGCGCTGAACCTGCCCGAGGTGCAGGCCAGGCTGAGGGCACTCGCCGGCGAGCCCTCGACGTTGACGCGCGAGCAGTTCATCGAGATGCAGCTCGCCGAGGATCAGCGCTTCGCCGCGCTGATCAAGGACCGCAACATCAAGGTGGACTGAACCATGCTGCCGCGCATCGCGTTGACGATCGGCGACCCGGCCGGGATCGGCCCCGAGATCGTCGCTCGCGTGCTCGCCGATCCGGCGACCGCGCAGAAGGCCGAGATCCATCTGATCGCGAGCGACGACGCGCTCGAGGCCGGCGCGCGCGCGGCCGGCGTCGCGCTGCCGGCCGAGGGAGCGCACTTGCGCCGCGTCGACTGGCCCGGCCGCGCCGGCCGCTTCGCGCCGGCGCAGGTCGGCGCCGCGAACGGCCGCTTCAGTCTCGACGCATTGCGCTGGGGCACGCGGATGGTCCAGCGCGGCGCGGCCGATGCGCTCTGCTTCGCGCCGCTGAACAAGGGCGCGATGCGCCTCGGCGGCATGCACGAGGAAGACGAGATGCGCTGGTTCGCGCGCGAGCTCGACCACGCCGGCGCCTGCGGCGAGTTCAACGTGCTCGGCAACCTGTGGACCGCGCGGGTCACGTCGCATGTCGCGCTGAAGGACGTCGCCGGGCTGCTGACTCCCGAAGGCGTCGCCGGCGCGATCCGGATGCTGACGCTCGCGCTGCGCGCGGCCGGCCTCGCGCGGCCGCGCATCGGCGTCTGCGGTTTGAATCCGCACAACGGCGACAACGGCAACTACGGCAGCGAGGAGGGCGAGATCATCGAGCCCGGCATCCGCCTCGCGGCCGCCGACGGCATCGATGCGCGCGGGCCGTATCCGGCCGACACGATCTTCCTGCGCGCACGCAACGGCGCGCTCGACGGCATCGTCACGATGTATCACGACCAGGGCCAGATCGCGACCAAGCTGCTCGGCTTCGACATCGGTGTCACGGTGCAGGGCGGCCTGCCGATCCCGGTGACGACGCCGGCGCACGGCACTGCATACGATCTCGTCGGCAAGGGCGTCGCGCAGGCGACCGCGATGGCGAGCGCGCTCGACCTCGCGTGCCGACTCGGCGCGAGCCACCGCGCGCAGCGCGAGCACGAAGCCCCGACCGCAGCGGCCTGAGCGGGGTGCCGCGGCTTACGATGCGGTCGACCGCGCGAAGCAGTACGCCCTCATTGCGCTCGACGGTGCGCAGACCCGATCGCGCGCCTTCGCGCATCATTGCGGCGATGGAACGGCGCATCGTGGGTTTCCACCAGGACGCGGAGCGGCACTGGGTCGCGCAACTCGAGTGTGGTCACAACCAGCATGTCCGCCACGATCCGCCGTGGACCAGCCGTCCGTGGGTCGTCACGCCGGAAGGCCGGGCCGCGGTGATCGGGCGTGTGCTCGACTGCAGGAAGTGCAATAGCGGCGCGCCGCCGGATCAAGCGGCGTGACGCGGCGCGTCGGGGTCCGGCCGAGGGCGCCGGGGCGCGCCGAGCGTGTTCGAGTCCGGCCGCTCCGCCTGCCCCTCAGCGTCCCTCGCCGGTCGCGACCGGCTTCAGCTCTTTCAGGTGCAGGTAGACCGCCTGCACGTCGGTGTCGTTCAGTTCCCGCAGCGCGCCGAACGGCATCACCTTGCTGACTTCGCTGCCGTCCGGCCGCTTGCCGGTGCGCAGCATCGTCGCGAAGGCCTGCGCGTCGGGATACTTCGCCAGCACGCTGCCCGGCCCTGGCGTCAGGTTCGCCGCGGGGGGCCAGTCGGGCGGCGTGCCGGGGATCCTGCCGCCGGAGAGCGACGCGCCGTGGCAGCCGATGCACGCGTTCGCGACATAGGCGCCGTGTTCCGCGGTCACGGCTTCGGCGATCGGCGCCGCCGGCGGCAGCGTGTGGTCGATCTTCTCGGCCGCGTCGCGGATCATGCCGGCGCCGTACAGCGCCTTGACGACGAACGGCAGCTGGATCGTCGCGTGCGGACCCTGCGCCGGCGGCAACTGGCGCACGAACCCGACCAGCGCGCCGAGGTCGGCATCGGTGAGGCGGTTGTAGTCCTCGCTCGGCATGATGATCAGCGGCTCGCCGTTCGGCTTGACGCCGTGCCGGATCGTGCGGACCCAGTCGGCGGGCTTGTACGCGGCGACGACGCCGCCCGGAGCCGGCGTGATGTTCGGCGCGTGGATCAGCATCCCCTTGCCGTCGTTGACGACGTCCTTGCCGGCGCCGGTGACGCCGTGGCATTCGGTGCAGCCGCGCGACATGAAGAGGTAGCGCCCGCGCTCTAGGCGGGTCGCGTCGGATGCGAGCGCGACCGCCGGCGGATCGAGGTCGATGTGCCGGTGCTGCTTGCGCTCGCCGAGCTGGGC
>JBDTXV010000387.1:0-3056 GCA_040006015.1 Caldimonas sp. | reverse complement strand
TGAACGCGCCGCCCTTGCCGCCGCCCTGCATCTGCCGCATGAAGTAGACCCAGACCCCGATCAGCAACAGGATCGGGCCCCAGGACGCGAGCATGCTGAGCAGGAACGACGGTTCCTCGCGCGGCTTGACGTCGAACTTGACGCCGTTGTTGATCAGGTCGCCGACCAGGCCGCGATCGAGCACCGTCGCGGTCGTCCGCAGTTCCTTGTCGTCGCTGGTCTTCGCGCGGATCTCGGTCGAACCGCCGCCGACATCCTGCAGCTGGACGCTCTTGATGCGCTTGCCGCGGACCTCTTCGAGGAAGTCGGAGTAACCGATCATCCCGCTCTGCGTCGCGGTGCGGTCGAACTGCTTGAACACGGTGAACAGCACGAGGGCGATCACCAGCCAGACAGCGACCTTCGAAAACCATTGATTGTTCACCGCGACTCCATTTCCCGTGGGCGTGACATCGAGGGCGCAAGACGGCGCCGCCACGAGGGTCATCTGCGGGCGATTTTAGGTCAGACAAGCCCCGCCGCTGAGGGCAATCACCACGATCGACGGCCGTGTATTCGAGTGTTTCCGGCCTTGCTACGCAGGATCGCGCAGTCCGGATGCCGACGACTTCGGCCCGATCCCGACCAGGAAGGTCTCCGAAGACTGGGCCCGCGAAGCCTTAGGCTTGATCGGCTTGACGGTCCGGAACACCGTCTTGAAGAGCTTCGCGAGCTGGCTGTAGCCGCTGCCGTGGAAGACCTTGCAGACCAGCGCACCTTGCGGCACGAGGTGCCGGACCGCGAAATCGACCGCGAGCTCGACCAGGTCGGCCATCCGCGCGGCGTCCGACGCCTCGATGCCGGACAGGTTCGGCGCCATGTCGGAAATCACGACATCGACGCGCCGCCCGCCGAGCCGCTGCTCGAGCCGGGCGAGCACGTCCGGCTCGCGGAAGTCGCCGCCGATGAACTCGACTCCTTCGATCGGCTCGAATTCGACCAGGTCCAGCGCGATGATCGCGCCGTTCAGCTCACCGGCGGCCGCGCCGCCGGAGCCGGCTGCGGTCGGCGCGAAGCGGCGCCGCACGTACTGGCTCCACGCGCCCGGCGCGGCGCCGAGATCGACGACGAGCTGGCCGGGACGCAGCAGGTGCAGCTCTTCGTCGATCTCCTTCAGCTTGTACGCAGCGCGGGCCCGGTAGCCTTCGCGCTGTGCCTGCTTCACGTACGGGTCGTTGATGTGGTCGTGCAGCCAGGCCTTGTTGACCTTTTTGCTCTTCGTTCGCGTCTTCATCGGGCGCCGATAATATGCGCATGACCGCGATCCGCCTGACCCCCGCCCAGCGCAAGGAAAAGCGCGCCGATGCGCATCATCTCGACGCCGTCGTGATGATCGGCGCCGCCGGTCTGACGCCCGCCGTCGTCAACGAGATCGACGCCGCGCTGAATGCGCACGGCCTGATCAAGGTGCGGGCCGCGATCGAGGAGCGCGAGACGCGCGAGGCCGCGCTGGCGACGCTCGCTGACCAGCTCGGCGCCGCGCCGATCCAGCACATCGGCAAGCTGCTCGTGCTGTGGCGGCCGATGCCACCGAAGCAGAAGGTCGAGCGCGACGACCGGATGCCGGGACCGAAGGTCGTCAAGATCCTGAAGTTCTCGAAGAGCGGCAACCACCGCGCACAGGTCAAGAAGATCACCGTGCTCGGCAACATGCGGCTCGCTGCCGGCGGCGAGCTGAAGCGCGCGCGCAAGCGCGCGACCAGCGTCAAGAAGCAGCACGGCGGAAACTGAGGGGGGCTTCCGCGTCGGACCGCGTCAGACGCGGCCGAAGCGCCAGGCCAGCGCGATCACGAGCACGATCTTGATCGCATAGAACCCGCCCGAGACGGCGTGCAGCGCGCCGAACGACCACGGGCCCTGGCCGAGCCGCGCCGCGGCCATCATCGGCTGCACCGCGTAGTAACCGGCCACCGTGCAGAAGACAGTGCCGAGCAGCAGCAGCGTCGCGGCGCTGAGCACCGAGGCGGACCCGGCCTCGGCCGCGTGCCGCACGCGCTTCTGCTCGACGACGAAGAGCAGCAGCGCGAGCACCAGGCTCAACGTCGCTTCGTGCGCGAACAGGCGGCCGACGACGCGCCCGGCATCGACCGCAGGCAACGTCGCGAATGCGGCCGGCGCCGCGAGCGCGGCGATGCAGAGCAGCGCACCGGCCCACGCGGCGGCGAGCCCGGCGGACCAGCGCTGTGCGGCGCCCATTCGCCCGCCGTCAGCTGTAGCGGACGTCGACGATCTCGTAGCTCTTGACGCCGCCCGGCGCCTGCACCTCGGCGACGTCTCCCGACGACTTGCCGATCAGTGCGCGCGCGATCGGCGAGCTGATCGAGACGAGGCCGTGCTTCAGATCGGCCTCGTCGTCGCCGACGATCTGATACGTGACCGCGGCGCCGCTGGCCTCGTCCTCGAGGTCGACGGTCGAGCCGAACACGACCCGTCCGTCGGCATCGATCGTCGCCGGGTCGATCACTTGCGCAGCCGCGAGCTTGCTCTCGATTTCCTGGATCCGGCCCTCGATGAAGCCCTGCTTGTCCTTCGCGGCCTCGTACTCGGCGTTCTCGGACAAGTCACCTTGCGCGCGGGCCTCCGAGATCGCCTGGATCACCGCGTGGCGCTCGACCGTCTTCAGACGCGCCAGTTCTTCTCTCAGCTTGTCGGCGCCGCGCCGGGTCAATGGAATCGTCGCCATGTCTCGTGAAATCGTCGGGTAGAAATGAAGCCGCCGCCGAAAGGGCGGCGGTTCGGTATGTCCTGATGCGATCTTAGTGCAGTTCGGCGTGCAGTTCCTGCAGCGAGACGACGACCACGTCGTCCTTGTGCTTCATCCCTTCGACCGCGGCCTCGCAGCCGGCCATGCTGGTGTAGTACGTGACGCGGTTCGCGAGCGCGGCCTGGCGGATGTGGCGCGAGTCGGCGATCGCGGTGCGGGTCTCGTCGACGGTCGTGAAGACGAGCTGGATCTCGCCGGCCTTGACCATGTCGACGATGTGCGGCCGGCCGTCCTTGACCTTGTTGACCGCCTT
>JBDTXV010000386.1:0-3059 GCA_040006015.1 Caldimonas sp. | reverse complement strand
CCGCGAGGTCGGCCGCCGGCTCGCTGATGCGCACGCCGCCGACCGCGTTGACGAACACGTCCTGGTCGGTCGCGGCGATGCCGGCATGGCGATGCAGCACCGCGAGCATCATCGCGAGGCGGTCGCGCTCGATGCCGACAGACAGGCGCCTCGGGCTCGGCCCTCCGCTGTCGACCAGCGCCTGCACCTCGACGAGCAGCGGCCGCGTCCCTTCGAGCGTGACCAGCACGCACGAGCCTGCGACCGGGTCGCCGTGCGTCGACAGGAAAATCGCGCTCGGGTTCGCGACGCCCTTCAGGCCCTTCTCGGTCATCGCGAAGACGCCGATCTCGTTGACCGCGCCGAAGCGGTTCTTGATCGCGCGGACGAGCCGGAAGCTCGAATGCGTGTCGCCTTCGAAATAGAGCACCGTGTCGACGATGTGCTCGAGCACGCGCGGGCCGGCGAGCGCGCCGTCTTTCGTGACGTGGCCGACGAGGATGATCGTCGTGCCGGTGCTTTTCGCGGTGCGGGTCAGCTGCGCCGCGCATTCGCGGACCTGCGCGACCGAGCCGGGCGCCGACGACAGCTCGTCGCTGTAGACGGTCTGGATCGAATCGATCACGCAGACCGCCGGATGCTCGGCATCGATCGCCGCGCTGATCTTCTCGAGCTGGATCTCGGCGAGCACGCGCACGCCGCTCGCGCCGAGGCCGAGCCGGCGCGAGCGCAGCGCGACCTGCGCGCCACTCTCTTCGCCGGTCACGTAGAGCGTCTTCATCCGCCGCGCGAGCGAATCGAGCGCCTGAAGCAGCAAGGTCGACTTGCCGATCCCGGGATCGCCGCCGATCAGCACGACGCCGCCGGCGACGATGCCGCCGCCGAGCACACGATCGAGCTCGTCGATGCCGGTCGGCTGGCGATCGACGTCCGACGCCTCGATCTCGGACAGCGTCGCGATCGCCTGCGTCGCGATCAGCCCGCGCGCCGACGTCTGATAGCGGTTCTTCACCGCGCCTTCTGCAATCGATTCGACCAGCGTGTTCCAGGCGCCGCAGCTCGGACACTTGCCGAGCCACTTCGGGCTCGTGCCGCCGCATTCGGTGCAGGTGTAGATCGACTTATCTTTGGCCATTGCGCGATTGTCCGCGACGCCTCGCTGCGGCTGACGCCTGTGGCTGTCGCGTCGGCGTGGCCGCGCGGTCGGCCGCGGCGCCGACTGCCGCAGCTCCCCGCGGCGCGCTCACTCGCTGATCTTGCCGCGCGCGGCCTTGATCTGCGCGCGCTGGCTCTTGCCTTCGAGCCGGCGCTGCTTCGATGCGTAGGTCGGCCGGGTCGCCTTGCGGATCCGCGGCGGCGCCGCCGCGCGCGCGACGAGCTCCTGCAGACGGCGCAGCGCGTCGGCGCGGTTCATGTCCTGGCTGCGCGTCCTCTGCGCCTTGATGACGACGACGCCGTCGGCGCTGATGCGCTGGTCGCGCAACGCGAGCAGACGCGCCTTCACCGCGTCGGGCAGCGACGACGCGGCGATGTCGAAGCGCAGGTGCACCGCGCTCGAAACCTTGTTGACGTTCTGGCCGCCGGCACCCTGCGCGCGGATCGCCGTGAACTCGACCTCGTCCTCGTCGACCGCGACCGCGCTCGCGGCGCTCTCGATCGGCGCGGTCATCGTTCGCGTGCCGACGACGAGACCGCGAGCGTGACGCACCAGCGCGACGGTCGCATCCGCCGCCTCAGTCCGCGCCGACCGGCACCCGGGGCGCCACTGCGCACATCAGCTCGTAGCCGACCGTGCCGGCCGAATGCGCGACCGCGTCGATCGGCAGCACCGCGCCGTTCGCGGCGACGCCCCACAAGGTCGCGACGCTGCCGACGCCGGCCGCCGGCACCGGCGTCAGGTCGACGGTGATCATGTCCATCGAGACCCGGCCCACGGTCGCGGTGCGCACGCCGTCGACCAGCACCGGCGTGCCGGTTGGCGCGATGCGCGGATAGCCGTCGGCATAGCCACACGCGACGATGCCGATCCGCATCGCGCGCGTCGCGACGAAGCTGCTGCCGTAGCCGACGCTGGCGCCGGGCTCGAGCTGCTGCGTCGCGATCAGCTCGGCGCGCAGCGTCATCGCCGGACGCAGCTTCCAGGCGTCGATGTCGTGCAGCGGGAAGTCCGGCGACGACCCATACAACATGATGCCGGGGCGGATCCAGTCGCCGCGTACGTCCGGGTCGGCGCCGTAGCGCAGGGTCGCCGCGCTGTTGCAGAGGGAGCGGTCGCCGCCGAGGTCGCGCGTCGCCGCCTCGAACGCGGCGCGCTGTTGCGCGATCCCGGGCGACGTCGCCGGGTCGCCGTCGGCATCGGACCAGTGCGTCATCAGCGTCACCGTCTCGACCTGCGTCAGGCCGCTCAATCGCAGCCATGCGGTGCGATACGCATCGGGCCGGAAACCGAGCCGGTTCATCCCGCTGTTCATCTTCAGGAAAACGTGGTGCGGCCGATCCGTCTTGTGCGCGGCGAGCATGTCGATCTGCGCACCGTGATGCACCGTGTGCCATAGATTGAGGCGCGAGCAGGTCTCGAGATCGCGCGGCGCGAAGCAGCCTTCGAGCAGCAGGATCGGGCCGCGCCAGCCGAGCGCACGGACCTGTTCGGCTTCGGCGAGATCGAGCAGCGCGAAGCCGTCGGCACCTTTCAGTCCGGGATAGGCGCGCGTTATGCCGTGGCCGTAGGCGTTGGCCTTCACGACGGCCCAGACGCGCGTTCCGGGCGCCGCCTCGCGGGCGCGGCGCAGGTTGTGCGCGAGCGCGTCGACATGGATCTGCGCGAGGATCGGACGCGGCATGGATCGATTTTGCCAGCGGCGCGAGGCATCGCGCGCGTTGCGCTGCGCGACGCAGTGCGCAAAAAAGTCGCGTGCTATAACGCCGCCGCAAGAGACACACGCGGAGCGCAAGACTTCGCCGCCGGCCGCGCCGAATGAAAAGAGGCTTCTACACCATCATGTCGGCGCAGTTCTTCAGCTCGCTCGCTGATAACGCGCTGTTGGTGGCGGCCATCGAGATGCTGAAGACTGCGGGAGCGC
>JBDTXV010000385.1:0-3064 GCA_040006015.1 Caldimonas sp. | reverse complement strand
GGCCGACCAGCGCGCCCGAGCCGAGAAAGGTCGCCTTGTAGCGCTGGCCTTCTTCCTCGGCGAAGCCGACGACCTCGAAATCGAACGGCAGGCGCCGGCCGGCGCGATGCAGCTCGCGCACGCAGGCCATCGGCACGAGGATGCCGAGGCGGCCGTCGTACTTGCCGCCGTTGCGGACCGTGTCGTAGTGAGAGCCGGTCAAAAGCCGCCGCGCCTCGCGATCGGTGCCGTGATAGACGCCGACGACATTGCCGACCGCATCGATCGCGACCTCGTCGAAGCCGCAGTCGTCGCGCATCCACGCGACCAGTTGCGCGGCGCAGGCGCGGTGTGCATCGGTCAGGTAAGTCACGGTCAGCTGGCCGTGCTCGGCATAGCCGGGATCGCTGTGCGCGGCGAGCTGCTCGGCCCAGTCCCATACCCGGTTGCCGAGCTCGGGGGTCGCGCCGAACTTGTCGTCGAGGCGCAACTCGGCGATGCGGTGGATATTGCGCAGACATTCGCCGAACTCGAAATCAGGGTGGCCGTCGAGCCGGCGCTCGAAGGTCGCGATGATCTGCGCGCGCGTCAGGCCGCTGCCGCGCGGCCCGCGCACCGCGAGGACGAACGGCCAGCCGAACTTGGCGTTGTAGTCGTCGTTGAGCTTCCGGATCCGCGCGAACTCTTCCGGCGTGCAGTCGGTCAGGCCGGCCTTGCCCTGTTCGTGCGTCGATTCGGCGGTCAGGCTGTTGCTGACCATCGCCTTGCCGGCGAGCTCGGGGTGCGCGCGCACCAGCGCGAGCTGCGCGTTGCGGCCGGCGCCGCGCACGACCTCGACGAGCGCGCGCTTCAGTTGCGCGAGGCTCGCGAACGGACGCGCGGCGGCGGCCTGCTCGACGATCCACGGCGAATGTTCGTAGGTGCCGTCGAGCAGCGCGCCGAACTCGCGCGGCGACGCGGCGTTCAGGCGATCGAGCGTCAGGAGTTCGGTCATCGCTTGTCCTTCACAAGGTCACGCGGATCGCCTTGACCAGCGGCGCGAGCGCGGCGACCTGGTCGCGCACGAACGCGTTGAACTGCGCCGGCGTGCCCGGCGTCGTCGTGACTCCGAGCTCGAGCAGGCGCTGCCTGATCGCGGGCTGCGCGAGGACTTCGTTGCAGGCCGCGTTCAGGCGCGCGACGACGTCGGCCGGCATCTTCGCCGGGCCGGTCAGGCCGAAGAAGTTGTCGAGCACGAGCTTGCGGTAGCCGAACTCGACGACGGTCGGCACGTCGGGCACGAGCGCCGAGCGCTGCGCCGACGTGACCGCGAGCGGGCGGATCTGCCCGCTCTTGAAATACGGCACGAACGCGGTGACGACGTCGATGCCGATCGGGATCACGCCGGAGATCAGGTCGGTCGTCATCAGCGCACCGCCGCGATACGGCACGTGGGTCAGCTTGATGCCCATCGTGCGCATCATCAGCTCGCCGTAGATGTGGCCGATCGAGGCCGGTCCGCCGGAGCCGAACTGCATCGAGCCCGCCTTGCGCGCCGCGTTCTCGAGGTCGACGATCGTGTTGATGCCGGTCGCCGGATTCGCCATCACGACGCACGGCGCCGAGCCGATCGATGCGATGTGCGTGAAGTCGGCGACCGGGTCGTACGGCTGCTTTTCGAGTGCGAACGGGCCGATCGAGATCGGCGTCGAATTCGACAGCATCAGCGTGTAGCCGTCGGGCGGCGCCTGCATCACGACACTGCCGCCGACGCTGCCGCCGGCCCCTGGCCGGTTGTCGACGATCACGGTCTGGCCGAGCTTCTTGCCGAGTTGCTCGCCGACGACGCGGGCGACGATGTCGCTGGCGCCGCCGGGCGCGAACGTCACGACGATCTTGATCGTCTTCTCGGGATAGGCCGCGAGGGAAGGCAGCGCGAGCGCGGCCGCGCCGGCGCCGGCGATGCGCAGGTACTGGCGCCGCGACAGCGCGGACGAAGCGGCGACGGTGGAAGCGACGGGTGATTTCATGGCGGTGCCCTTTGGGATGCGGTGTTGCGGGACATGCGGCGACGCAAGCCTCAGGCCAGCGGCGCCGGATGCAGCCGCTGCCAGTGGCGCGCGATGTCGATGCGGCGCGCGATCCAGACGCGGTCGTGCTGCTGCACGTGATCGAGGAAGCGCTGCAGCGCCGCGAATCGCCCGGGCCGGCCGAGCAGCCGGCAGTGCATCCCGATCGACAGCATCTTCGGCCGGTCCTGGCCGGCGCGGTCGCCTTCGGCATAGAGCACGTCGAACGCATCCTTCAGGTAGGCGTAGAAATGGTCGGCGGTGTTGAAGCCCTGCGGCGACGAGAAGCGCATGTCGTTGGTGTCGAGCGTGTACGGCACGATCAGGCGCTGCAGCACGGTGCCGTCGGACTTCTCGACCGGCATCCAGAACGGCAGGTCGTCGCCGTAATAGTCGCTGTCGTATTCGTAGCCGCCGTGGTCGGCGACCAGGCGCTTCGTGTTCGGGCTGTCGCGTCCGGTGTACCAGCCGAGCGGCCAAGCGCCGCCGGTCAGCTCGCGGACGATTTCGGTGCCGACGCGGACGTGCTCGCGCTCGGTCGCCTCGTCGACGTGCTGATAGTGGATCCAGCGCCAGCCGTGGCAGGCGATCTCGTGACCGAGGTCGACGAACGCGCGCGTCAGCTCGGGGTTGCGCTGCAGCGCCATCGAGACGCCGAACACCGTCAGCGGCAGACTGCGGCGCTCGAACTCGCGCAGGATCCGCCACGCGCCGGCACGCGAGCCGTACTCGTACATCGATTCCATCGACAGATGGCGCGCGTCGAACGCCTGTGCGCCGACGATCTCCGACAGGAAGGTCTCGGACGCGGCGTCGCCGTGGAGCACGCAGTTCTCGCCGCCTTCCTCGTAGTTCAGCACGAACTGCAGCGCGATTCGCGCATCGCCGGGCCAGCGCGCATGCGGCGGATTGCGGCCGTAGCCGATCATGTCGCGCGGATAGTCGTAGGTCGTCATCGCGGGGTCTTCCTCGGTGGCGGGCTGCGCATTCGTCATCGCCATCGATCAGCGCGGCGCCAGCACCGCTTCGAGATCGTC
>JBDTXV010000384.1:0-3070 GCA_040006015.1 Caldimonas sp. | reverse complement strand
GGCTTCAGGTCGGCGACCTTCTGCAGGAACGGCGCGAAATCGGGGCTGCGCAGCGGCGAGCGGATCTCGCCGGTGATCTCGCCGCCGTTCAGCTTGAACTGGCTCTTGAAGAATTTCTCGGCATCGAGCCCCGGGCCGTAGTCGGCGACGAAGGTCACGACCTTCCTTATTCTGTTCTTCGCCGCCCATTCGGCGATCGAGACCGAGACCTGCGGCAGCGTGAAGCTGGTGCGCACGATGTACGGCGACTGCTCGGTGATGATCGACGTCGCCGCCGCGGTGACGACCATCGGCGTCTTGCTCTGCGTCGCGATCGGCGCGGTCGCGAGCGCGAGCGGCGTCAGGCCGAAGCCGGCGAGCACGCCGACCTTCTCGTTGACGACCATTTCCTGCGCGATCCGCCGCGTCGTGTCGGCGACGCCGGCGTCGTCCTTGACGATGACCTCGACCTTGCGGCCGGCGACGATCGAGCCGTTCTGCGCGACCCAGAGCTTGATCGCGGCCTCGATCTGCTTGCCGGTCGACGCCGACTGGCCGGTCATCGGCAGGATGAAGCCGATCTTGAACGGCGCCGTCTCGGCGGCAGCGCCGAAGCCGGCGAGCGCCGCGGCAAGGCCGAAAACGGCAGGAAAGAAGAAGCGTCGAAATGTCATGGTGTCTCCGGTGTTTCGACGGCGCCCGTCTCGGCGTTCGCCTCGATCGAATGTAGCAAAGCAGCGCCGGGCCGCCGACGTCGCGGCAGGACTTCGTGCGGACGCGCTCCGGCGGCGCTCGACGCACTCTCGTCGCGCATCAAATGCTGCATCGAATGATGCATCAAACGATGTAAGATGGTCCTTGATTCAACGGAGCCGCCCATGCGCACGACCATCACGCTCGACGACGAATTGCTGGCCGAGGCCAGTGCCGCGCTCGGCATTTCCGAGCGCTCCGTCGTTCTGCACGAAGGGCTGAAGCTGCTGGTTCAGCGCGAGGCCGCGCGCCGGCTCGCGTTGCTGGGCGGCAGCGCACCGGACATGGTCGTGCCGCCGCGTCGCCGGCCGCCGGCAGCGAGCCGCGAGCGTCCGGCACCGCACCGCAAGTGATCCTCGTCGATACGTCGGTCTGGATCGACCATCTGCGGCGCAGCGACGCCGCATTGGTGCGCCAGCTCGATGCCGGTAACGTGCTGACGCATCCGTTCGTGATCGGCGAGATCGCGTGCGGTCACCTCCCCCGCCGTGGCGAGACGCTGCTATTGATGGGCAAGCTGCCGCTGGCTCCTGTCGTCGGACACGCCGAAGCGCTGGGCTTCATCGAGCGATACGACCTGGCCGGCCAAGGCGTGGGCTATGTCGACATGCACATGCTTGCCTCGGCGCGGCTGGCGCGAACGCAGCTATGGACGCGCGACAAGCGACTCGCGCAGGCCGCAGCGGCACTGGGTATCGCCTATCGATCGGCAGGCGGCTGACGTGCGCAAGACGCTCGCGCTGACCGTCCTCGCGCTCGCACTGGCCTGGGTCGCGATGCCCGGCGCGCTGCGCTTCGGTCACGGTCCGAACGTCGCGACGCTCGATGCGTTGCGCCTGAAGACCGTGCACGGCGACCCGGCCGATCTGGCCCGTCTCGCGGCCGGCAAGCCGCTGGTGCTGAACCTGTGGGCGTCGTGGTGCGGGCCCTGCGTCGGCGAGATGCCGCTGCTCGCCGCGGCGCAGCGGCGCCGCACCGACATCGTGTTCGCGTTCGCGAACCAGGGCGAGGACGTCATCGCGGCGAATCACTTCGTCGACAGCGCCGGGCTCGCGCTCGCGCACGTGCTGCTCGATCCGGGACGGGCGCTCGGCAGCGCGGCGGGCTCGCAGGCGCTGCCGGTCACGCTGTTCTTCGGCGCCGACGGCCGGCTCGTCGACACGCATGTCGGCGCACTGACGCCGGGCTCGCTCGACGCCGCGTTGCGCGGCCTCGCGCCGCTGCCGAAACCCTGAGTGCCGGCGCCGGCATCGGCGCCCACGCGCGACCCGGCCGCCTATGATTGCGCCGAGCGCGCGGTCCGTGCCGCGCGCACCGGAGCCCCGCCGATGACGACCCGCACACGACCGCCTTTCCGCGCCGACCATGTCGGCAGCCTGCTGCGCCCGAAGCGCCTGCTCGATGCGCGCGAGCGCCGGCAGAAGGGCGAGATCACGAAGGCGGCGCTGCGCGCGGTCGAGGACGACGCCATCGGCGAGATCGTCCGCTTCCAGGAAGACGTCGGCCTCGACAGCATCACCGACGGCGAATTCCGCCGGACCTATTTCCACATCGATTTCCTCGAGCAGCTCGGCGGCGTCAGGGCCGATCTGCCGATGACGGTCCAGAAGCCCGACGGCACGATGGAGCTCGCGCCGCCGGTGATGCGCGTCGTCGACAAGGTCCGCCACGTCAGCGACATCCAGCGCGCCGACTTCGAGTTCCTGCAGGCGCAGCTCGCGCCGGCCAAGACCGCGAAGGTCACGATCCCGTCGCCGACGATGCTGCACTTCCGCGGCGGCCGCGCCGGCATCAGCCGCGAGCATTACCCCGACCTCGAGCCGTTCTGGCAGGACGTCGCGAACGCCTACGGCGACGAGCTGCGTTCGCTCGGAGACGCCGGCTGCACGTATGTGCAGATGGACGACACCAACCTCGCCTATCTCTGCGACGCGAAGATGCGCGATGCGGCGCGTTCGCGCGGCGACGATCCCGACGAGCTGCCGCACCGCTATGCGTCGTTCATCAACCGCGTCGTCGCGCAGAAGCCGGCCGGCATGACGCTCGCGGTGCATCTGTGCCGCGGCAACTTCAAGAGCACCTGGGCCGCACAGGGCGGCTACGAGCCGGTCGCCGAGGCGCTGCTCGCCGAGATGGACGTCGACGCCTATTTCCTCGAATACGACGACGCGCGCAGCGGCGACTTCCGCCCGCTGCGCTTCGTGCCGAAAGGCAATACCGTCGTGCTCGGCCTGGTCACGACGAAGCTCGGCCGGCTCGAGAGCAAGGACGAGCTGAAGCGGCGCATCGACGAGGCCGCGCAGTACGTGCCTCTCGATCAGCTCTGCCTGTCGCCGCA
>JBDTXV010000383.1:0-3085 GCA_040006015.1 Caldimonas sp. | reverse complement strand
AAGCAATCCTGTCTTGCCGATGCTCGACTCGAGGTAGCGCATCTCGGTGAACTTTGCCTGCGTTTCCTCGTCCACGGCGACCTCGAATCCGCTTTCGTTCATCATCAGTATGCCCTTGGCACGCAGCGCGAGCTCGGTGTAGAGCCGCAGATAGCAGAGGAGGTCGGCGACAACCGCTCCCCTGAATTTGGACTTCAACTCATTCAGATACATGCCGACCGGTGAATCGGACAAGCGTCCCGAGTTCATCAGCTCGAGCATCTCGGTGTCGGCGTCGAAACCCTGGCCGAGCCAGTCGCCCACGGCTTTTTCGCTGCGCTGGAACACTGCGTAGAGCAGCGGCGGCAGCACAACGACGATGGCCAGCGTGGCAAGTTTTGGCGAGACCAGCAGGTGGTTGAACGCGGAGTGCAGGACCACCGCCAGCCCGAAACCCGGGATCAGCCCTCGCACGGCTGCTTTCGGCTCACGCTCCAGCATGGCGAGGCTTATCACGGCGAAGATCGCAGTGGCGCCGCCATGCATAATCGCCGTGCCGAGGCCGCGCACGATCCAGGTTCCCACGCCGGCGTCGGGAACCAGATGCAGGAAGTACAGGTTTTCGACCGTCGCGAAGCCGGTGCCGACGGCAAAGCCGAAGATCGCCGCATCGACGAGAAAGCCGATGCGATGGCTGCGAATCAAGGCAACGATGACCAGGCCCTTCAGCAGCTCCTCGATGATTGGCGCGACGTAACGTGAAAAGTGCGTCATGTCGATGCGCACCAGGGCGAGCGCATAGCCGTTGATGAGATAGCTCACGCCCGCCACCAGCGCACCGCACGCGACAATGGTGATGACGGCGCGGAGTTTGACCAACTTGTAGCTGTCCAGATACAGCAGCGCGGCGAGGAAGCCCAGCACCGGCAGCAGGCCCACCAGCGCCGCCTCCAGAATGCTAGCCGACATGGGTCGACGCGATAACGCTCACATGATCTTCAGCGAGATCATCCACTCGGAGCCCGCGCGCTTGCTGCCCTGGTAACCGACGGCGTAGCCCACCGACAGGGTCATGTCGTACCAGTGCAGGACGCTGAAGTGCAGGTCCGACTGCGTGCCCACACTTGCGTAGTTTTTATGCACCGATTTGTGTCCCGGGTCGGTCCAGAGTCCCGCGGCGAACACCGCGGGCCGCAACCAGTTCAGGTAGAAGCCCGGCTTGCCGACCGACTCGAAGGCGATCGGCGGCAGGTTCCATTCCACCATCTCGCGGACGAAGCTGAGCGCGCTGACCTCGTCGATCTTGAATCCGGGCAACGAGGAGTATTCGCGATAGCGCTTGATGTTTCCATCGTCGACGTAGTTGTTGCCGAAGCCGCCGAAGTAGAAATTCGCGACGGGATTTTCGCGGTCCCCGCTTGCGACGCCGGCCGCGCTTCGCAGCCATAGGGACGAGTGGGCGAGCGGCAGCGCAAGACCCAGGTCGAGGCCGCCACGCAGCTGCGGGATGTCCTGGTTGTGTACGCGGTTCTCGTCGAACTCGATCGTCCAGGTCATTCCCTTCTCGTCGTCGACGGCGCCGAGCGAGCGTCGCACGTCGGTGTAGTGCAGCCCGACCTTCGCCGTCGCCAACCGCGTGAAGTTGGTCTGGACGTTCTGTGCGTTCGGCAGCGTGTCGAGCTTGTCGTAGTACTCGAGATCGTAGCTCAGCGTGAGCCTTCGCGGCTCGTCCCAGATCAACAGGTCGTCGTAACCGAGCTTGGCCGCGTAACCTTTGCGGCTTCGCTTGGTCGGCCCGAATAGATCGTAGAAATCCGGCCGGTTCCACGACAGGTCGGCATGCCAGCCGAGATAACTGCCGGCGATGTCCACGTGACCGCGCTCGTTGGCGGGCAGCTTGCTGCTCGACGTGTACGCCGCGGTGATGCCCAGCTTCGCGAATCCGAGCGGATCTTCAATGTTGGCGTGATAGCCGATCCCGATGAAGCTCTTGTAGCCCTGCAGCACCGGGAAGGCATTCGCTAATCTCATGTCCTGCAGTGGTATCCACGGGCCCCTTCCGGTGATCAACTTCTGGTCATCGACGGCACTCGGAGCCGGGACCTGCCAGGTGGTGACCACGGGATGTTTCGACGCGACCTGCGCGCCGAGGAACGTGATCGCGCTGACATCCTCGATCGGGCGCGGGTCGATCGTTGCCGGAACGAAGCCCTCGGCCGTGTAGGACAGCACCAGGAGCCGCCCATCAGCGAGCGGTACCGGGCGGAAGAAGCCGGATTCTGCGTTGGAGACCGCTACGACGTCGCCGGTAGCAACTTCGTAGCGGAAGATGTTTGACACGCCAGTGTAGTAACTGCTGCCGTACAGATAGCGTCCGTCCCGCGAAAATACGAAGCTCTCCGGGACTGACTGCCCGAAGCGAAACTCGCTCAGTGGCTTCGCGTCTCCGGCGAGGACCTTGTCGAGCTCCCACACACGCAGGAATTGGTCGCCGTTGACCTCGCTCATCGATGCCGACAGCAGCCGCCCATCGGGCGAGATGTCGAGATCGGAGGGCACGAGTTCATACGGATACGCCTGCACCTGGTACCACTCGGCGTACGGGTACGGAATGCGCACCAGCGTCGCCAGGCCATTCGCATGGCGCACGCCGATCAGCGAACGGTCGACCGGGTTGAAAACAATCTCGCCAATCCGCGCATCCTCGAGCAACATCCGTTGCTCGCCGGTATGGACGTTCACCGCCATCAGGTCGCGCAGGGCAAGGTTATCGTTGGTATAAAAGGCTGTTCCGCTCTTCGGGTCGTAGGCAAACGACGCCACCCGATACAGCATCGCGCGCTTGATGTCCGCGAGCCGCAAGTGGCTGCCGTCACGCGTGTTCAGACTGCCAACGTGCTCGACCACACCGGGATAGCGAAAAGCGCCATAGATGATCGCACTCGACTCGTCGTAGTACATGCGCGAGATCGAACCGACCGCGCCCGCGGCCAGGTTGCGGTGCGGTGTGATGGGGTTCTTGCGCACCTCGGCAAGGTTGCGTTGCTGAAAATCGCGCTCAAAGGCGATCCAGTTCTGCCAGCCTTGCTCGAGCGGAATGCCGAAC
>JBDTXV010000382.1:0-3093 GCA_040006015.1 Caldimonas sp. | reverse complement strand
CGTAGACCTTCGGCTCGGGCGCGAAGTGCTTGAAGTGCACCGCCTGCCCCGAGTACGGGCCGATGCCGGTTGCGACGAACATCAGCCACGAGAGCATCTCGGCGCGCGCAGCCGACGTGTTCGCGGGCAAAAACTTGCCGGTCTTCTCGGCGAGATACAAAAGAATCGCGTTGCTGTCGAAGACGACCGCGTCGCCGTCGACCAGCGCCGGCGTCTTCGCGTTCGGATTGATTGCGGTGAAGGCCGGCAGGTGCTGCTCGCCCTTGCGAGTGTCGACCGGCACGAGTTCGTACTCGAGCCCGGCCTCTTCGAGGAAAAGCGCCACTTTGGCGGGGTTCGGCGAGGGGTGGTAATAGAGCTTGATCATGGCGGTGGGCGGTGAAGGAGGAACGCGATTCTGGAGCGTCGCGCGCTTTTCTGCTTTGGGACTCAACTCGCCGCACAGCGGGACCAAATCGCTTTAGTCCCGGACGCGCTCCTTGGGGGTCGCCTGGGCTGCCTTGCCCTTCCGGAGCCTGACACTCGCCTGCCGGACCGGTCGGCGGGTAACGGGAGCGGCCGGCCAGGACCGCATGGCCATGTCGACGCTCGTCTGCAGGCTCGCGCGGGTAACGCCGTCCTTGGCCTGCATCGACATGCCTTGGTAGACGGTCGCGTAGAAGCTCGCCAGCGCGCCGGCGTCGGTGCCGGCCGGCAGCTCGCCCTCGTCGATGCCGCGCTGGATGCGGTCGCGCATGCCCTGCACGCCGACGGCACGGAGTCGTGCCAGGACAGCCTGCACGTGTTCGGCCGCCACCGAGCAGTTCGTCGCCGCCGTCACCATCATGCAGCCGAGAGGATGGCAGTCCTCGGTCAGCTGCGCGGCCGCCTCGTCGAGCAGCCTTTGCACAGCACCGCGCGCCGTCGCCTCTTCGGCAAGGGCCCGGGCGCCGAATCCGCCGGGGCCGCGGCCATACGCTTCGATGGCCTCCAGGAAGAGATGCTCCTTGTCGCCGAATGCGGTGTAGAGACTCGGCGGGGTGATGCCCATCGCCGTCGTCAAATCGGCGATGGAAGCGGCCTCGTAGCCGCGCTCCCAGAAGACGTGCATGGCCTTGTCGAGCGCCGCGGCGCGATCGAACGAGAGCGGTCGGCCCCGCGTCTTCGCGACAGCCTGGCCGAGAGGCGGCGCCGCGTCATCGGCCACCACAGGAACCGCGTTGCGGCGGGCCGTCTTCGTTTTCATAGTGATTGCTAATAAAAGCCTTGACGACCGCTTCCGCGATCGCTACATTGTGCCATGTCGTAGCGTTCACTACGAATATAAGACTCGGCTATCCCGCACGCGTCGCCTGTCAGGTTCTGGGCCTGGGCGAAGCCGCGGCGCTGGCCGGGTCGGACAGAAGAGGCTTCGAGATGGATTCCAGAACCCCGCGAATACAGCGTCGACTTTGGTTGGCAGGCGCAGTGCTGACCGCCGTCAGCGCCGTCCTGATGGCAGCGTTCAGCACCTTGGCGAACAGCGCTGCGGCCGTCGATGCGCCAGCATGCGCAGCCCTGCGAGCGAACGAACAAAGCAGCGGCTTCGCCCCGTCGGCGGGCGTGCAAGTTGCATCGAGCAACGGATCCTGGAGGGTTGGGCAATGACCGCGACGACAACGAAGGCGAGCTACGGCGCCCTGACAGTACTGATGGCAGCCGCGGCGCTGCTCTCCGGCTGCGGCGAGCCGGTCGGCGCGCAGGGCGGACCGCCGCCGGCACCGCCCGTCAGCGTCGTGCCCGCGAGCCAGAGGCAGGTCGCCGACAGCGAGGAGTTCAGCGGCCGGCTGGAGGCTGCCGAATACGTGGAGCTACGCCCCCGCGTCGGCGGCACCGTCGACAAGGTGCACTTCGCTGATGGCGCCCTGGTGCGTAAGGGCGACCTTCTGTTCTCGATCGACTCGCGCCCGTTCGAGGCCGAAGCGGCGCGTGCACAGTCGCTACTCGCCGCGGCGCGGACGCGTTCCGAGCTGGCGCAGAGCGAGCTCGCGCGGGCCCAGAAGCTGCTGGATTCGCAGGCGGTGTCGAAGCAGGAGGTCGACCAGCTGAGCTCGGGTCAGCGGACGTCGCAGGCGGACATCCAGGGCGCCGAGGCGGCGCTGCGAATCGCCCGCCTGAACATCGAGTACGCGCAGGTGCGGGCGCCGATCGCGGGTCGCGTCTCGCGTGCCAACGTCACCGCCGGCAACGTCGTCAACGACCAGACGGTGCTGACGACGATCGCCGGCATCGCCAAGGTCTACGCCTACTTCGACGGCAGCGAGCGCACCTTCCTGCGCCTGAAGAGCGCGAAGGCGGGCGGCCAGGCGCCCAAGGTGCGCATGGCCCTGCTCGACGAGCAGGGCTTCCCGCACGAGGGCCAGGTCGACTTCATCGACAACCGCCTCAATCCGCAGACGGGGGCCATCCGCATGCGCGTCAGCTTCGACAACGCGGCTGGCCGTTTCACGCCTGGACTGAGCGCGCGCCTGCGCATGGAAAGCGCGACCGCCTACGACGCCGTCCTGGTGCCCGAACGGGCGATCGGCACCGACCAGACGAAGAAGTTCGTCTACGTCGTCGCCGCCGACGGCAAGCCTCAGTTCAGGGAGGTTCGGCTCGGCGCGCTCGCCGACGGCATGCGGGTCGTGCAGGGCAGCCTCAAGGGCGGCGAGCACGTGGTCGTCGACGGACTGCAGCGCATCCAGCCCGGCATGACGGTGACGCCGCAGCTGCTGCAGGTCGACGCCAGGGGCATGCCGGTCTTTCCGCCGCCGGGCGGCCAGCCGCCGCAGGCCGAGAAGAAGCCCGAAGGCAAGAGCTGAGGCCGCAGCCGCATGGACATCTCGCGTTTCTTCATCGACCGGCCGCGCTTCGCCGCCGTGCTCTCGATCGTCATCTTTCTGCTTGGCCTGCTGTCGATCTTTCGCCTGCCGGTCTCCGAGTACCCCGAGGTGGCGCCGCCGCAGGTCGTGGTGCGCGCCCAGTTTCCCGGCGCCAACCCGCGCGTGATCTCGGAGACGGTGGCGACGCCGCTCGAGGAGCAGATCAACGGCGTCGAGAACCTGCTGTACTTCGATTCGCAGGCCACCGCCG
>JBDTXV010000381.1:0-3097 GCA_040006015.1 Caldimonas sp. | reverse complement strand
CGACGTTGCGGCCGTACTGCTCCGGCGTCAGCACCTGCTCGAGCAGCGCCTCGAGCTGCACCTCGCCGAGCGTGCCGCGGGTCTTCACGTTGTTCAGCACCCGCGACAGCGAGCCGACGTCACGCGCCAGCGTCTGCATCTCGCCGAGGCCGCGGTGCACCTGCTCGAGCCGATCGGCGACCTGCTTGAAACTCTCGCCGAGGCGCTGCTCGAGCGTCGCATGCAGCTTCTCGTCGACCGTCGCGCGGATCTGCTCGAGCTTCTTTTCGTTGTCGGTCTGGATCGCGGCGAGCTTGTTCTCGACCGACGCCCGCACCTCGCCCATGCGCTGATCGTTCGAATGGGACAGCGCGCGCAGCTGCTCGTTCAGCGTCTCCGAGAAGCGTTGCAGCGCATGCGCCTGCGCCTCGGCGCTGCGCCCGAGCGTCGCGTCCTGCGCCGCGCGCGCGCCGAGCGCCTGCTGCGTCAGCGCCGCGGTCGCGTCGCGCAACGTGTCGGCCAGCGTCTGCTGCGTCGCCGCGAGCTGCGTGCGAAAGGTGTCGATCTGTTCGTTCTGGGTCCGCGCGACGTCGCCTTGCTGCGCCAGCAGCGTGCGCTGGAACGTCGCCAAGGTCGACGACAACTCCTGGCGCGTCCCGGCCGCGCTGCGGGCGACTTCGTCGCGCAATTCGCGCTCGAGCTGGACGACATCGCCGCGGACCGCGCCATGGATTTCGTCGCGCAGCGTCCGCAACGCGCCGGCGTCGCCGCGGCGCAATGCGATCCACAACGTCACGAGCAGAACGAGGACCAGCAGCGCCGGCGTCAACCAATCTGAAAGCATCCGTCGATTGTCGCAGCCGCGTCGTCGCGGCGAAGCGTCGGAACAGTGCCGATCCGCCTCAGCCGACGTCGACGCGGCCGCGCAGCAAGCGGCGTTCGAACAGGTCGAAGCCGGCCTGAACGACGAGCGCGAGCACCGCCGCGGGCAGCGCGCCGGCGAGCATCGTCGCGGTGTCGTTGACGGCGAGTCCGGCGACGATGCGCTCGCCGAATCCGCCGGCGCCGATGAAGGCCGCCATCGTCGCGGTGCCGACGTTGATCACCGCGGCGGTCTTGATGCCGGCGAGGATCGTCGGCAGCGCGAGCGGCAGCTGCACGTGAGCGAGGCTTTGCGCCGGCGTCAGCCCGAGCGACAGTGCGGCCTTCGGCAACTCGCCGGGAACGGTGCGCAGCCCGGTGTGGGTGTTGCGCACGATCGGCAGCAGCGCATAGAGAAAGAGCGCGATCAGCGCCGGCACCAGCCCGATGCTGCCGACCAGCGCGATCAGGAACGCGAGCAGCGCAAGCGACGGCACCGTCTGCAGCACCGCGACCGCGCCGAGCACAGTACCGGCACTGGCGGGAAAGCGCCAAGCCGCGATGCCGAGCGGCACGCCGACCGCGACCGCGAGCAGCAGCGAACCGAAGACCAGCGCCAGATGTTCGCCGAGCAACCGGCCAAAATCCGCGCCGAAGACGCGGTCGACGAAGGCCGGACGCGCGGCAGCTCCGGGCGTCGGCTTCGCACCGGCGACGAAGCCCTTCGCCGCATCGGCGAAGCTGACGCCGTCGACTTCGACCTCGGCGTTCAGCGCGATCATCGTCGCGGCATCGATCCGGTTCTCGAGCACGCGCAGCGGCGCCGGGTCGACCGCCGCGCGCATCAGCAGCACCGCCTCGTAGCGCGGAAAGAATCCGAGGTCGTCGACCAGCACGCGCAGCCGATAGCGGCCGACCTTCGCATCGGTCGAATAGACGTCGATCACGTCGACGCGCCCCGCGGCGACGGCTTCGTAAGCAAGGCCGTGATCGAGACCGGCGCCGGCCTCGAGCGGCAACCGGTACGCGGCCTTCAGGGCCGGCCAGCCGTCGGCACGCTGCATGAATTCGTGCGAAAGACCGAAGTGCAGCGCGGCCGCGCGCGGCTGCAGCAGATCGGAGATCTTCGCGACGCCGAGCGCCGCGGCGCGCGACTCGAGCATCGCGAGCGCATAGGTGTTGTTGAAGCCGAGCGGCACCGCGGCCTTCAGTCCGCGCGGCGCGAGCCACACGTTCAACTCGGCAAGGCCCGGATTGCCGTCGCGCTTCAGCAGCTCGCGCACGATCGTGCCGGTGTATTCCGGATAGAGGTCGATCGAGCCGCTCGCGAGCGCCTGTTCGAGGATGCCGGTGTTGCCGAGCCCCTGCTTGTGCACCGCGGCTATCCCATGCGCGAGCAGCGTCTGGCGCACGATCTCGCCGAGCACGTACGACTCGGTGAAGCGCTTTGAGCCGACCTTCAGCGGCTCGGCGGCGATCGCGCCGCCCGAGCCGAGCAGCGCGATCGCGAAGGCGGCCGCAATGCGCCAACCACTCGAAGCGCGGCGCGGTCGAGGTCGGATCATCGGAGCGATTCTCGCAGGGCTGTCTTTTAGCCTGACTGCCGTGTGTAGGAATGATCCGTCATGGCAACGGGCATCTCGCGTGTGTTCGCGCGGCGGTCCAGCGGGCAGACTGCAAAGGCGGATTTCGCCTTCATGGCGCTGCGCTGCCTCGTTGATGCTCGGGCGTTCTGGTCGACGCCCGCTTCCGAGGCACGGTTGAATCCAAGCGGTCCATGACATCACTTACAGCCTTCATCGTCGAAGACAGCCCGGTCATCCGCGAAAACCTCGTCGCTGCACTTGAGGAGATGGCGCCGATCCAGGTCGTCGGTACCGCCGAGGACGAGTCGGGCGCCGTGCGCTGGCTCGCCGCCCACGACTGCGATCTCGCGATCGTCGACATCTTCCTGAAGAACGGCTCCGGACTCGGCGTGCTGAAAACCGCGTCGCTGTCGGACAAGCCGATCAAGCTCGTCGTGCTGAGCAACTATGCGACACCGGACATGCGACGCAAATGCCTCGAGCTCGGCGCCGATCGCGTGTTCGACAAATCGAACGAGATCGATGCGCTGATCCTCTATTGCTGCCGGCTAGCCGACGGCTCCACCGGGCAGAGCGCGTATGGGCAGATGGTCTGAGGCTGTCCTACTGGATCAGCCCGTTCTTCAGCGCGTAATAAGTCAAGTCGCTGTTGGACTCGAGCTTCATCTTCT
>JBDTXV010000380.1:0-3102 GCA_040006015.1 Caldimonas sp. | reverse complement strand
CGCGCTCGGCGTCGCCGCGGCGCTCGCTCTGTGGGCGATCGCCGCGTGGCTCGCGCGCGTGCCGTGGCCGCTCGCCGGCGCGCGCGGCTTCGAGCCGGGGCGCCTCGACGCGGCGCTGTCGAGCCCGCCCGCCGGCTTCGTGCTCGCGCTCGGCGCCGCCGCCGCACTGGCGCTGCTCTTCGGCTTGCGCCGCGGGCGCGCGTCCACGGCCGCGGCGCAGGCGATGAGCACGCGCATCGGCTACGCCGGCCTCGTCGTCGCGACCGGTCTCGGCTGGCTGCTGCTGTTCGATCTGTCGGCCGGCGGTCACTTCGGCAACCGCTATCTCGCGCTCTATCACCAGGGCCACCTGTGGCTCGGGCTGATGCTGTTCTCGGTGCTGCTGTTCCTGCGCCAGCCGTTGGCGCGTGCGCTCGGCTGGAGCCTGTCTATCGCCGCCGAGGGCGCCGCGCGCGTCGCGCAGCGGCTCGGCCGGGTCTGGGCCGCGGCGGCGCTGCTGCTGCTGACCGGGGCCGCGGTGCTGCTGTTCGGACTCGGCCTCGCGCACATGCGCCAGCTGACATCGGAGCTCGGCCGCGTCTGGCTGATCGTCGGCGCCGCATGGTTCTTCTTCCTGCGCGCGGCGCCGCTCGCCGAGCGCCTCGCGCGCTCGGGAGCGGCCGGCATTTCGTTCTGGCGTTATCTGTGGCCGCTGTTCTTCGTCGTCGGCGTGCTGATCGCGGCGATGCTCGTCACGCACGACATGGGGCCGCTGCTGATCGCCGCTTACGGGTCGGGCGCCTTCGTCGCCGCATCTGTCGCGGCCTGGTGGCACCAGCGCAGCGGCCGACGCGTCTCGGCGTTCGTGCTCGCGCTCGTCCTCTTCGCCGGCTGGATCGGCGCGGCGACGGCGACGCTGTTCAAGCTCGGCGCGGTCGACAGCGTCACCGCGACGCGCCTCGAGAGCCTCGCCGCGCCGTTCGCGTCGACCAACGACCAGCTCGCGCTGGTCTCGTGGTTCCAGCGCGCCGCGCCGCCGGAAGGCTTCGGCATCGGCGCGGCGCCGTGGTGCGGCTATGCGGCGGCCGGCTGCAGCGGCGTGCCGGCGCAGATCCACAGCGACTACACCGTGACCGCGATGGTCGGCGTGTTCGGCGCGACCGCGGCGTGGGCCGCGTCGCTCGGCTGCGCGCTGTGGCTGCATCGCCTGATCCGCCATCACGGCCGCGTCACGCGCGGCGAGCCGCGCTTCATCGCGAGCGCGCAGCGCTATGCGAACGACGGCCAGGCGCTGCTCAGCTGGATCGGCGTCGCGTGGGTCGCGCTGACCTTGTGCCAGCTCGCGGTCACCGTCGCCGGCAACGTCGCGGTGCTGCCGCTGACCGGCGTGACGTTTCCGTTCGTCAGCTTCGGGATGACCTCGCTGGTGCTCGATCTCGCGTTCCTCGCGCTCTGCATCAATGTCGACGTTCCGGGCCGAGGTCGCGATGGCTGAACCGCGCCCGACGTCTCTGCTCGATTTCGCGATCGCCGCCAGCCTCGCGGTCGTGCCGGTGATGCTCGCGGTCGTCTGGCTGGTCGCGGTGGTCCGTCCGGCCGAGCCGGGTGCCGCGATTGCGCGCGGCCGGGGCGATCGCTATCTGAGCGTGCGCCATGTCGCCGCGCTGAAAACCTTCGAGCAGGCGGTGCGGCCGCGCGCTGCGGACGCGGCGCCGCCGAGCGCCGCCGCGCTGCTCGACGCGGTGCCGCAGTGCCGGCGCGAATGGGGCGCACGCTGGAGCCTCGGCCCCTGGCTTGCGCAGACCTTCGGCAGGCGTGCGCCGGAGCCGACCGAGGCCGAGCACATCGCCGCGCAACTGGCGCAGCTCGACGCCGCGCTGCTGCGCTTCAGCTCGCGTCCGAACGCGCGCGTCGAGGCGCCGCTCGGCTTCGATGCGACGCATTGGTTCGCGGCCGCGAATGCGAGCCTCGAGACCGCGATCGAGGCGCCCGACTATCCGGGTCAGCGCTTTCGGGTCGGCTGCGCGGACCTCGCGCTCGCGCTCGCCGCGCTGGACCGTGCCGATGCGCGGATGCTCGAGACGCTGGCCTGGCGCGGCACGGTCGGAGGCGCCGCGCTCGCGCATTGGCGCCCCGACCAGCAGGTCGAGATCGCCGCGCGCCAGGTGATGCGACGCAATCCGTGGAGCGGGCTCGCCGGCTGCATCTATCTCGGCCGGCACGACAGCGACGGCTCGGCGGGCTGGTTCATCGCCGGCGCACGCAGCACGCAGCGCCGGATCTGCGCCATGCCGGAGATGACGGGAGTCGCCGCCGCCGCGAACCCGCTGGCCGCTCCGCGACGGCTCGGCGCGCTGGCCGGCGAGCCCGGCCTCGCCGATCCGGTCGACGACACGCGCTGGATGGTGCCGCCGTCGCTGCAGACGCTGCTGCAGCCGCTCGAATCGCTGCGCCAGCCGACCGGCGCGCTGTACCGGCTCGACACCGATTCGGATCCCCGCTTCGACGCGCGTCTCGATGCCGCGTCGATCGTGCGGACCGCGAGCGCGCGGCGCGCGCCGAACCGCGTCGTCGTCGACGGCGCCGCGGTCGATGCCGGCTACTCGATCGACCTGACGATCGATCCGGCGCTGCAGGCGCTGGCGCAGAAGACCGCGGCCTGCTACACCGGCCGCCACGACGTCTGCCGCGCGCTCGGCATTCGCCGCAACGAGGACCGCGACGGCGCGCCGGGGCAACAGCTGCTCGAAGGCGCGATGGTCCGGATGGCCGCGGTCGCGATCGTCGACGTCGCGAGCGGCCGCATCGAGGCGCTCGCCGGCGCGATGTCGCCGTGCGCGCGCCAGGAGGTCGACGGGCCGCGCCGCGATTCGTCGTGCGACCCGCGACTGCCGTTTCCGGTGCGCTATCGCGCCGACGCACTGCTGAATCCGGCGCTGTTCCACGATGCGATGCCGGCATCGACGATCAAGCCGATCATGGCCGCGGCGTTCCTGTCCGATCCGGAGGTCGGCGCGCGCTGGCTCGGCGCCGAACGCGAGGCGCTGAAGCGCGACGGCGTGCCGGCCCGCGACAGCCTGCGCGGCCAGCTGATGCGCTCCGACTCGGCGCGCTTTCTCGACC
>JBDTXV010000379.1:0-3111 GCA_040006015.1 Caldimonas sp. | reverse complement strand
CAGCACGGCATCGCGCCGAAACCGGCGCTGCGCTGGTCGATCACGTTCCGGACCCGGAGGATTCAGGCGTGACCACGAAGCTATGCTGACCTGACCGCCCGCGCCAGGAGAAATCATTGGGCTTCGTCGAAACCGGCCGCGCGTGGGCAAAGCGCGTCAAGCGCGATGCAGTCACGCTATGGTTTGCGGGAAAGCACCCGCGCACGCCGTGGGGCGCCAAGGCTCTCGGGGTGTTCGTCGTCGCCTATGCGATGAGCCCGATCGATCTGATTCCCGACTTCATACCGGTTTTGGGCTACGTCGACGATGTGTTGCTGTTGCCAGGCCTTATCTGGTTGGCGATTCGTATGCTGCCCAGCGATGTATTGAGCGAGTGCCGTCTGCAAGCAGAGGACTGGATTGCGAAGGAAGGCGCAAAGCCGCGAAGCTATTGGGGCGCCGCGCTGATCGTCGCGATGTGGATCGGCGTCTCCGTTGGCCTCTGGTACTGGTTGACCTGATGGCGCTGTTCGGCAGCGCAACCCGGCGAGACTTCCTGCTTACCCGGCCAGCATGCGATGCATCGCCGCCGCGGCCGTCGCCGCGCCGCCGGTCGCGACGCTGATCTGGTTCGGCCCCAGCGCGACGTCGCCGGCCGCGTAGAGCCCGGCGACGCCGGTCCGCCGATGCTCGTCGGTCAGCAGATAGCCGTCGGCATCGCGGCCCGCGCCGAGCCGCGACGCGAGATCGGAGTGGACGTCGAGGCCGAGCGCACTGTAGAGCGCGTCGCAGACCGTCGCGGTGGCGCCGTGCTCGACCGCAACGGCGCCGTCGCGCCTCCGGATCGCATGCGTCGGCTCGTCGACTACCGCGATCCCGGCGCGGTCGAGGCGGATGCGCTCGTCGGCATCGAACCCGTCCGGCCGCAGCGCGAAAAGGTGGATGCGCGACGTGAAATGGCGCAGCTGCAGCGCTTCGGCGACCGCCGCCGGCCCGTCGCCGACGATGCCGACCACGCGGTCGATCAGCTCGTAGCCGTCGTACATCGGACACGGGCGCAGCACGCCGGCGTCGAACGCTTCGCGCAGATGCGGCGCGTCGGGTTCGACATCGGCGGCGCCGGTCGCGAACAGCACGGTGCGCGCATGCGCCTGCGCATCGGGCCATGCGACTTCGAAGACGCGGCCCTTGCGCTCGAGGCGGTCGACCCGGCCGACCGCGAAATTGACGCCGTGGCGCAAGGCCTGGTGCTGCATCGCCGCGACCAGCTGCGCGCCCTCGACGCCGGCAGCGAATCCGGGCCAGTCGAGCGCGCGGCGAATCCGCGCGGCGCGCCCGCGTCCGGCGTCGACGAGCAGCACCGAGCGGCGCAGGCGCGCCAGCGCCAGCGCGCCGCTCAGACCGGCCGGGCCGCCACCGATCACGATCGCGTCGAAGACTGTGTCGATGAACATGAGCTGTGTGCGGAAATCGGGCCGTTGCTTGTCGCATAGCAGCAATTTGCGCGCCCGCACCGCCGCTGCGTGCCGCTCGGCGCGGCGCGGCGACGGTGCGGAATTTGCGGAGACCCGGGTCCGGCGCCGAGCCTCCGCGGCCGGCCCGCCGTTTGCTCGGCTCGGCGCAGCGAAGCACAACGAGGGCTGCAGTTGAAGCACACCGAGCTCGAACAGAAATGGCCGCAGACGCTGTGGATCGTGCGTCACGGGCAGAGCGCAGGCAATGTCGCGCGCGACGCGGCCGAGGCTGCCGGTCTCGGGATGATCGACATCGCCGAACGCGACGTCGACGTGCCGCTGTCCGAGCTCGGCCAGCGCCAGGCGCGCGCGCTCGGCGACTGGTTCGGCGCGATGGATTCCGAGCTGCTGCCCGATGTCGTGCTGTCGTCGCCGTATCTGCGCGCACGCGAGACCGCTCGCCTCGTGATCGAGACCGGAATGGCGGGACGCGACGTCGCGCGGACGAGCGACGAGCGGCTGCGCGAAAAGGAGTTCGGCATCCTCGACCGGCTGACGCCGCTCGGCATTCGCGCGCAGTATCCCGAGCTCGCCGAGCAGCGCGCCCATGTCGGCAAGTTCTACTTCAGGCCGCCCGGCGGCGAGAGCTGGTGCGATGTGATCCTGCGCCTGCGCAGCATGATCGAGATGATCACGCGCGAGTACCGGCGCGAGCGCGTGCTGATCGTCGCGCACCAGGTCACCGTCAACTGCATGCGCTATCTGCTCGAACGGCTCGACGAAGCGCAGATCCTCGAGATCGACCGCCTCGCCGACGTGCCGAACTGCGGCGTCACGTCGTACGAGTTCGACCCGCGCGCCGGCAGCCACGGCAAGCTCGTGCGCCGGCTCGAGAACTTCGTCTCACCGCTGCAAGATGCCGGCGCGCCGGTCACGTCTGAGCCCGACGTGCCGGCGGCGCCGAAGTCATGACGCGCGGCCGCCTGCGCGCGACGCTTGTCGGCGCGACCGTGCATCGACCGAGGCGATGAGCGCCGCACAACCGTTCGCGCTCGACGTCACCGACGCGCTGCTGCGCGGCCGGCCGTTGCCGCAGCCCGATCCGGACGGCGACAAGGAAGAGCGCGGCCGCACGCTGGTGATCGCCGGCAGCCGCGAGATGCCGGGCGCCGCGCTGCTCGCCGCGAGCGCGGCGCTGCGCGTCGGCGCCGGACGCCTGACCGTCGCCACCGCGGCGAGCGTCGCGCCCGGCGTCGCGCTGGCGCTGCCCGAATCGCGCGTGATCGCGCTGCCCGAAACACCGTCCGGCGGCCTCGCCGCGCACGGCGTCGCGCTGCTCGACGAGGTGCTCGCGCATACGCAGGCGGTGCTCGTCGGGCCGGGTCTGCAGGACGAAGCCGAGAGCTGCCGCTTCGTCGCGGCGCGGCGACGCCGCGGTCGTGCTCGATGCGCTCGCGATGAGCGTCGTCGGGACGTGCCGGCGCTTCGAGCGCCCGCTGCTGCTGACGCCGCACGCCGGCGAGATGGCGCATCTGTGCGGAACGACGAAGGACGCGGTGCTCGCCGACCCCGAGCGCGCCTGCCGCGACGCCGCGGCGCGCTGGAATGCGGTCGTCGCGCTGAAGGGCGCGCTGCACGCACGCGCCGGCATCGCGCTCGCCGCGCGGCGCGGCCCGCT
>JBDTXV010000378.1:0-3114 GCA_040006015.1 Caldimonas sp. | reverse complement strand
TCTCTATCCCAGTCGCGTTTCTTTTCGGTGTTGCGCTTGTCGTGCTCGGCCTTGCCTTTCGCGAGCGCGATCTCGGCCTTGACGACGCCGCCCTTGTAGTGCAGGTTCATCGGCACGAGCGTGAAGCCTTTCTGCTCGACCTTGCCGATCAGGCGCCGGATCTCCTCCTTGTGCATCAGCAGCTTCTTGGTCCGGTCGGCCTCGGCCGCGACGTGTGTCGATGCAGTGCGCAGCGCGTTGATGCGGCAGCCGATCAGATAGAGCTCGCCGTCGCGGATCACGACGTAGCCGTCGGTCAGCTGCACCTGGCCGGCGCGGATCGCCTTGATCTCCCAGCCTTGCAGCACCATGCCCGCTTCGTGGCGCTCCTCGATGTGGTAATCGAAATTGGCGCGGCGGTTTTCGGCGATCGACATGCGGGGACTCGGGCTGCGACGGCGGCCCGTGGGCCACCTCTACAATTTCTTCATTGTATGAAGCACGTCAAGAAGTCGGTCCTGCTCTGGTACTCGCCGCACGAGATGTACGCGCTGGTGACCGCGGTCGAGGACTACCCGCGCTTCCTGCCGTGGTGCGAACGGGTCGAGGTGCTGAAGCGCGATGCCGAAGGTGTGACCGCGCGTCTGTACCTGGCCTACGCCGGCGTGCGCCACGCTTTCACGACGCGCAACATGCACATGCCGGACCAAGGCGTGCATGTCGGCCTCGTCGACGGCCCGTTCTCGCTGCTCGACGGAACCTGGCGCTTCTCGACGCTGCCGGCGCCGGCTGTCTCGAATGCGACGCCGAGCGCTTCGGCCATGCCGGCCGCGCCAACGGTGTCGGCCGACTCGACTGCGCCTCCGGGGTCGACAATGCCCCCCGCGGCGGCCGTCGACAGCGCTGCGAAGGCCTGCAAGATCGATTTCGAGCTGCGTTATGCGTTCGCGAACGGCGCGCTCGAGGCGCTGATCAGCCCGGTGTTCGACCGGATCGCGAACACCTTCGTCGACGCGTTCGTCAAGCGCGCCGAGCAGGTCTATGGACCGCGCTGATTCGGTGTTCGAGGTTCGCGTCGCCTGCAGCCCCGCGGCCGGCCTCGCCGAGGAAGTCGGCGTCGCGGTGCCGGCAGGTGCGACCTTGCTCGATGCGTTGCGCGCCAGCGGCTTCCTCGAGCGCCATCCGCAGATCGATCTCGAGCGCCAGGCGGTCGGGGTCTGGGGCCGCGTGCAGCCGCTCGATGCACCGCTCGCGCCTGGCGACCGGGTCGAGATCTATCGGCCGTTGCAGATCGATCCGAAAGACTCTCGCCGGCGGCGCCAGCGCCAGCAGCGCGACGCTACTTGCAGTCCGCAGCGATGACGTCGCGCGTGTGCTTGGTCTCGTCGGCGCGCTGCTTGTCGTCGAGGAACTCGCGTTCGCCCTTTTCATTGGTCCGGACGATGCGGACGCCGCTGTCGAGCGAACGCATCTGACCTTTAGCCCGAGCGCAGTTCTCGGAGCGCGCTGCCGCGACCTTCGCTTCCTCGGCCTTGACCTTCGCCGCCTGGTCGGCCTCGGCCTTCTTGCGCTTGGCTTCGAGCTCGGGGTCGGAGGTCTTCGGCGCAAATGCCGATGAAGCCGCCGATGCCACGGCGAGCGGCGCGCTCGCCGCGGCACTGGCAGCCGAAGCCGGTTGCGGAAGCACGATCACGCGGCCCTTCGCGGAGTTCGGCCGCGCGAGGATGTCCTGCTCGGGCACGCTCGGCGGCGGCGGCAGATCACTGTATTGCGTGCGACCGGTCTTGTCGCGCCATTTCCATTGCGTCTGCGCATCCGCGGGAAGTGCCAGCGCGACGCCGAGCACGGCGGCGAACATCGCGAAAGTCGATCGAGCCATGAATATCCACCGAGGCTGTTGGATGGTCCGCAGTGTAGCGGCGGGTCCGCATCCGGCCGGACCCGGCCGGTGGCCGACCGTTAGTTTGTCGCTGCATCCGTATAATTCGCTTTTGCGTCTGGAGCATTCCTCATGCGCCTTCTGGGCAAAGCGCTGACCTTCGACGACGTGTTGCTGGTCCCGGCCTTTTCGCAAGTCCTGCCGCGCGACACCAGCCTCGCGACCTCGCTCTCCCGCAACATCCGGCTGAACCTGCCGCTGGTGTCCGCCGCGATGGATACCGTGACCGAGTCGCGCCTCGCGATCGCGCTGGCGCAGGAAGGCGGCATCGGCATCGTCCACAAGAACATGTCGGCGCGCCAGCAGGCGGCCGAAGTCGCGCGCGTCAAGCGCTACGAATCGGGCGTGCTGCGCGACCCGATCACCGTGACGCCGGAGCAGACCGTGCGCGACGTCATCGGCCTGTCGAAGCAGCACGGCGTCTCCGGCTTCCCGGTGCTCGCCGGCAAGACCGTCGTCGGCATCGTGACGAATCGCGACCTGCGTTTCGAGACCCGGCTCGACGCGCCGGTCAAGGACATCATGACGCCGCGCGCGAAGCTGGTCAGCGTGCGCGAAGGCGCGACGCTCGCCGAAGGCAAGGCGCTGATGCATGCGCACAAGCTCGAGCGCGTGCTCGTCGTCAACGACGCGTTCGAGCTGCGCGGGCTGATGACGGTCAAGGACATCACGAAGCAGACCAGCTTTCCGAACGCCGCGCGCGATGCGCACGGCAAGCTGCGCGTCGGCGCCGCGGTCGGCGTCGGCGACGGCACCGACGAGCGCGTCGAGCTGCTCGTCAAGGCCGGTGTCGATGCGCTCGTCGTCGACACCGCGCACGGCCACAGCGAGGGCGTGCTCGAGCGCGTGCGCTGGGTCAAGCGCAACTTCCCCGGTGTCGACGTGATCGGCGGCAACATCGCGACCGGGGCCGGCGCGCTGGCCCTGGTCGAGGCCGGGGCCGATGCGGTCAAGGTCGGCATCGGCCCCGGCTCGATCTGCACGACGCGCATCGTCACCGGCGTCGGCGTGCCGCAGATCCTCGCGATCGATGCCGTCGCGAAAGCGATCAACGGCAGCGGCGTGCCGTTGATCGCCGACGGCGGCGTGCGCTTCTCCGGCGACCTCGCGAAGGCGATCGCGGCCGGCGCCGACACTGTGATGATGGGCGGCGCCTTCGCCGGCACCGAAGAAGCGCCCGGCGAGGTGATCCTGTA
>JBDTXV010000377.1:0-3133 GCA_040006015.1 Caldimonas sp. | reverse complement strand
CCTTGTCTTCCTGGTTGTCCTTGTTGTAGGCCAGCGGCTGGCCCTTCATCAACGTCAGCAGCGCCATCAGGTGGCCGACGACGCGGCCGGTCTTGCCGCGCGCGAGCTCGGGCACGTCGGGGTTCTTCTTCTGCGGCATGATCGACGAGCCGGTGCAGAAGCGGTCGGCGAGCTCGATGAAGCCGTAGTTCTGGCTCATCCACAGCACCAGCTCCTCGCTGAAGCGCGAGACGTGGATCATGCAGAGGGCTGCCGCGGCGCTGAACTCGATCGCGAAATCGCGGTCGCTGACCGCATCGATGCTGTTGCGGCAGATGCCTTCCATCCCGAGCGCGCGTGCGACTGCGTCGCGATCGAGCGGATAGCTGGTGCCGGCGAGCGCGGCCGCGCCGAGCGGCAGCCGGTTCGTCCGCGTGCGGACCTCGCCCATCCGCTCGGCGTCGCGCGCGAACATCTCGACGTAGGCGAGCAGGTGGTGCGCGAACGAGACCGGCTGCGCGACCTGCAGGTGCGTATAGCCGGGCAGGATCGTCTCGGTGTGCTGCGCGGCGAGCCCGACCAGCGCGCGCTGCAGTGCGTCGAGCAGCGTCGCGATAGTAGAGATCTCGTCGCGCAGCCACAGGCGCACGTCGGTCGCGACCTGGTCGTTGCGCGAGCGCCCGGTGTGCAGCCGCTTGCCAGCGTCGCCGACGAGCTGCACCAGGCGCGCCTCGATGTTCAGGTGCACGTCCTCGAGGCCGAGGCTCCATTCGAATTCGCCGCGCTCGATCTCGCCGGCGATCAGCGCGAGACCGCTCTCGATCGCGGCGAGATCGGCGGCTGTGATCACGCCTTGCGCACCCAGCATGCCGGCATGGGCGCGGCTGCCGGCGATGTCGGCGCGCCAGAGGCGCCGGTCGAAGCCGACGCTCGCGGTGTAGCGCTGCACGAGCTCGCTCATCGGCTCGGAGAACAGTGCCGACCAGGCCTCGGACTTCTTGTCGAATTGGTTTGCGGACATCGGCGTTCCAGGGGGCAGGCCGCTCGACTCGGGCCCGCAGCGTGCGCATCGCACGGAGGGGACGCCGCAGCCGGCGCCGTTCGGCCGTGCCGCGGCTCCGAGTTGGAGACAATCCGCCGCATGCACCGAGCCCGGATTCTATCGGCGGGGCGCCGTTGACGATGGCGACACCGACCCTCGGCGACGCCGACGCGCCGCCGTCGTCGACGCGGCCGCGCGGCCTCTGGGCAGCGCCGGAGCGGCCGGCCGACGTGCGCGTGACCGGCTTCGGCTCGACCGTCTTCGATGTCGCCGCGAGCGTAGCCGCGGCGCCGGCGCGGGCCGCTTCCGGATCGGTGTTCGATGTCTGCCATGCCGGCGTCGTGCTGCGCGCGCTGCTGTTCGTCCATGCCGCGATGGCGGTCGGCGTCGCGTTCGAGGCGCGCACGCTCGGCGGCTGGCTCGCGCTGGCGGCGACCGGATCCAGCGTCGCGCTGCCGGCCGTGCTCGCGTGGCTGTTGATCGCCTGCGCGCTGAAACGTCCGCTCGGCGCGATGGCGCTGCCGGTGCAGTGGATCGCCGCGATCGGTCTCGGCGCGATCTGCGGCGGCGTCGCTGCAGCCGTCGTCTGGACGCTGATGCCCGATGCGCCGCGCGCCGGTGCGTCGGTCTGGCTCGCGCCGGCGCTCGCCGGCGCGGCGCTCGCCGCGGGTCTGTTCCACTGGCTGAGGCTGCGCGCGAAGGCGACGCTGCCGGCCGAGACCGCAGCGCGCCTGGCCGAGCTGCAATCGCGGATTCGTCCGCACTTCCTCTTCAACACGTTGAACACCGCGCTCGCACTGGTGCGCCTCGATCCGGCTCGCGCCGAAGGCGTGCTCGAGGATCTGGCCGAGCTCTTTCGCGTCGCGATCGACGACAGCGGCGATTCGGTCAGTCTCGGCGACGAGGTCGAGCTCGCGCGCCGATATCTGGCGATCGAGCAGATCCGTTTCGGCGCGCGGATGCGGGTCGTCTGGGAGCTCGACCCGGCCGCGCATGCGGCGCGCGTGCCGCCGCTGTTGCTGCAGCCGCTCGTCGAGAACGCGGTGCGCCATGGCGTCGAGCCTGCGGCCAACGGCGGCACGATCCGGATCCGCACCCAGGTTCGCTTCGGCCATGCGATCGTCGCGATCGCGAACAGCGTGCCGGGCGCGGCGTCGCGCCCCGGCAGCGGGATGGCGCTGAAGAACGTGCGCGAGCGGCTGCAGCTGATGCACGACGTCGCCGCGCAATTCGAAACCCACCGCGACGTCGACGCGTTCCGGGTCCAGATCGCGGTGCCGCTGTGACGCAGATCGCACACGACGGGGCGGCGCGATGAACGCATTGCGCGTGCTGGTCGTCGACGACGAGGAGCTCGCGCGGCTGCGCCTGCGCGACCTGGTCGGCGCCTGTCAGGCGCCGCGCGCACGCGTCGTCGGCGAGGCCGCGGACGCGGCACAGGCACTCGCCTGGCTCGCGACGCAGCCGTGCGACGTGCTGCTGCTCGACGTGCAGATGCCCGGCCGCGACGGCATGCAGCTCGCCGCCGAGCTGCGCCGGCAGCCGCATTCGCCGGCGATCGTGTTCGTGACCGCGCATGCCGAGCATGCGCTGAAGGCCTTCGATCTCGACGTGATCGACTACGTGACGAAGCCGGTGCGGCGCGAGCGCCTGCAGGCCGCGTTGCAGCGCGCCGCTCAGCGCCTCGCGATCGCGCAGGCCGAGCCGGACGGCGATGCCGCAGACGCGCCGGTGATCGTCGTCAGCGACCGCGGCCGCGTGATCCGCGTGCAGGTCGCCGACGTGCTGTACCTGAAGGCCGAGCTGAAATACGTGACCTTGCGAACGCCGGACCACACCTACGTGCTCGATGATTCGCTCGCCGAGCTCGAGGAGCGCCTCGGCGCGCGCTTCCTGCGCGTTCACCGCAACGCCCTGGTCGCGCGCAACGCGGTGCGCGCGCTCGAACGGCGCGTCGTCGCCGGCGAAGGCGACGACGAGGGCGGCGAGGCATGGGCGGTCTGCGTCGCTCCGGTCGAGGAATGGCTCGCGGTGTCGCGGCGCCAGGTCGCCGCGGTGCGCGAAGCGCTGGTCGCGGCCGGGCTCTGAGCGCGCCCGGGCGCTCGCTCGCGT
>JBDTXV010000376.1:0-3136 GCA_040006015.1 Caldimonas sp. | reverse complement strand
CCTGCACGATCTCGTCGGGCGGCTCGAGCCCGAACGCGGCGATGTTGCCGATGTTCAGCTTGATGATGTGCTGGCCCTCTTCCTCCATCTGGCGCGCCTTTTCGAGCACCGGGCCGCGGATGTCGTAGCAGACGCTGGCGAGCTTGCTCGATTTGGCAATGGATCGCAAAGACAACTCCTCGGGCGTCAGGGGCGGAAAAACCTAGGATTTGAACACACGGGTTGCGTCTGCCATCGCGGTTCGGGTCGCTCCGGCCTGCGTCAGGACCCAGCGCGCGAATTCCGCCACTTCCGGGCGCGCCTGGCCGCCGGTCGTCGGCACGAGCCAGTACGCGTTGCGCGATTCGACGCGACCGGCAGCGCCGAACGGCTCGATCAGCTCGCCGCGCGCGAGCGGCTCGGCGATCAGCGCGAGCCGGCCGAGCGCGACCGCCTGCCCGGTCAGCGCGGCCTGGACCTGCTGGTGCGTGAAATTGAAGACCATCCAGCGCCGCGGCTGCAGCTTCGGCTCGCCCTGCAGCGTGAGCCAGTGGCGCCAGCTGAGCAATGCGGCGGTCGGCGTGTTGTCCTCTTCCTCGGCCAGAGCGTGCAGCGCCAGGTCGGCCGGACGCTTCAGCGGTGGCGCCTGCCCGTTCGCGATCAGCTCGGCGAGCCAGCGACCGATCACCGGCGTGAGCATCTCGCCGAACAGGCGCAGCGCCCCTGGCGGCGCCTGCTCGTCGGCGCAATAGCGCAACGCGAGATCGAGGTCGGGCTCGTCGAGACCGACCAGCTTGTCGGACGCCGAGACCCGGATGTCGATGTCGGGATGCCCGCGCTGAAACGCTTCGAGCCGCGGAATCAGCCACAGCGACGAGAACGAGGCGAACGTCGTGACGCTGACGACGTTGCGGCCGCGCCCGACGCGGATCTGCCGCACCGTCGCATCGAGGCGATCAAGCGCGGGCGCAACCGCGCGCAGCAGCGTCGCACCGTCGCCGGTGATCTCGACATGGCGGGTCCCGCGCTGGAACAGCGACGCACCGAGTTCGGCCTCGAGCGACGCGATCTGCCGGCTGACCGCCGATTGCGTGACGTGCAGTTCCTCGGCGGCTGCGCGGAAATTCAGTAGCCGCGCGACCGCCTCGAACGCGCGGATCGGACCGACCGGGAGCGGCCGGCTGCGCGTGTGGAGAACCCGCGTTTCATGAGCCATGCGCATCAATCCGGGGTTTCGATTTCATTGGACCGAGCCCCCCGAAATGCCTATTCTTGGTTGCAACGGAAGGAGAAACCGATGGTTGCGCAACTGATGCAGAAACTTCAACGATCGAGCGATTCAGTATGGTCGCTGCCGAACCGCGCGTCAACGACGTTGCGGATCGGTCCCGGGGCGCGTGTGCTGCAGGTCTGCGCCGGCCGACTCTGGCTGACGGCCTCCGGCAATGCCGATTGCGCATCGCTTGACTTGTGGCTCGAACCCGGCGACGGCGTCGCGCTGGCGGCCGGGCTCGAGGTCGTGATCGAAGCCTGGCCGAGCGCGCGCTTCCAGCTGCTGGTGCCGCCGACCGTGTGCCGACCGGCGCGGCAGCCGGCAGCGCGGCTCGTGCGCGCCGTCGAATGGTTCGCCGACAAGATTTCGACCCGGCCGCGGCGCTACGCATAGACGGTCTCTGAGGCATCATTTGACGGTCGCACTCACGGACCGCCATGAAGCTTCAAGCAGACCGGATGGAAGGACAGAACGCCATTTCGCGCCACGGCGCGGACGGCGTGATCGTCAACGGCGCCGAATTCCGGCGCAGCGTCGTCGTGCCGTGGCGCGGTTCGGTGCTGGCGTGGAATGTCGATGCCTTCGACGCCCTGAATGCCGGGCACTTCGCGACGATTGCGGCGCTCGAGCCCGAGCTCGTGGTCTTCGGCAGCGGCGTGCGCATCCGCTTCCCGAAGCCGCCGTTGCTGCAGGCGCTGATGGCGCGGCGCATCGGCCTCGAAACGATGGACACCGCGGCGGCGTGCCGGACCTATAACGTGTTGCTCGCCGAAGGGCGCTCGGTCGTCGCGGCGCTGCTTTTCGAGACGTCGAACGCCTGAGCAGGGCGCGTCCGGCAGGGGGCGGGGAGCAGACCCAGCCCCTATAATCTGCGGCTACGCCTGACGAGTGGCGCAACCGAACAGAATACTTCATGACGCCTGCCCTCAACAAACCCATACCGGAATTTGAAGCGCTCGCCACCGGAGGTGTGAAGTTCACGCCGCAAGCCTATACCGGCAAGATCGTCGTGCTGTATTTCTATCCCAAGGACAACACTCCCGGCTGCACCACCGAAGCGATGCAGTTTCGCGACCACTACAAGGATTTCGTCAAGGCCGGCGCGGTGCTGTTCGGCGTTTCGCGCGACAACATGACGTCGCACGACAAGTTCAAGCAAAGCCTCGAGCTGCCGTTCGAGCTGATCGCCGACACCGAAGAAAAGCTCTGCCACATGTTCGGCGTCGTCAAGAACAAGATCATGTACGGCAAGAAGGTCAAGGGCATCGAGCGCAGCACCTTCCTGATCGACGCTACCGGTGTGCTGCGCGCCGAATGGCGCGGGCTGACCGTCGCGGGGCATGTCGACGAAGTGCTGAAGGCCGTCAAGGCCATCAAGAAATCGGGCTGAGCGGTCGCGACTGCGCCGCCGCCGCGCAGTCGCGCGCGGCCCCACACTCTGCGAGCCTCTCCCATGCCATTGCCCAAGCCTCCCGCGAAGCGCGCGTCCCTGCTCGGCGCCGATGACTACGTCGCCCAATCGGCGGCCCAGCCTGGCAAGCGTTCACAGAAATCGCGTCCTGACAGCGAGCCGGCGTCGCCGGCGCTGCTCGAACTGTTCGACGACGCTGCCCCGGGCGCCGCGGTCAGCGCCCCGCCCACTACTCCGGTGCAGGCCGCGACGCTTCTGCGCAAGCCCCCTTCCTATGCGCCGCACCCGGCGAAGAAGCCGCGCGGCAACGGGCCGGCGACCTTGTTCGTGCTCGACACGAACGTGCTGATGCACGATCCGACCTCGCTGTTCCGCTTCGACGAGCACGACATCTACCTGCCGATGATCACGCTCGAGGAGCTCGACGGGCACAAGCGCGGCATGACCGAGGTTGCGCGCAACGCGCGCCAGGT